>CAZGNF010000023.1:0-18707 GCA_964527045.1 uncultured Coriobacteriaceae bacterium
CTGCGACCCTCTGCTCCCAAAGCAGATGCGCTACCAAGCTGCGCTACAGCCCGACGTCGTGCCCAAAACGAGGGCCTTACCGGACGACCCGCCCCGAGGGCGACCAACAGTATATTCGCGCAGCCGTCTGAGCGCTACCCGCGTCCACCAGTCATGAGCGCATGCCGGAGAGCACGAAGCGCGGCACCGCGATGGCTGATGGCGTTCTTCTCGGCAAGCGAGAGCTCGGCCATGGTGCTTCCGGGGGTCGCGGCGGGCAGGAAGAGCGGGTCGTAGCCGAAGCCGCCGTCTCCGCGTCCCTCAAACCCGATCGCGCCCTCGCACGCCCCGTCGGCGATCACCGCAGTACCGTCAGGTTCCACCAGCGCAATAGCCGAACGGAACCGTGCGGTGCGCGACACGCCGTGCACGCCTTCGAGCGCCGCGAGCAGCTTCTCGTTGTTGCGTGCGTCCGTCGCGCCCTCGCCCGAGTAACGTGCCGAGCGAACCCCCGGCGCGCCGTCGAGCGCATCGACCTCCAGGCCACTGTCGTCCGCGAGCGCTGCCAGGCCGAACGCCTCGGCATACGCGCGGGCTTTGAGCAGCGCGTTCTCGGCGAACGTCTCGCCGGTCTCCTCGACATCCAGCGGTTCGCGGCCCAGGTCCGCTGCCGTGACGAATTCGAGGTCCTCGAAATCAAGTGCCGAGCGGATCTCGGCGAGCTTGCCGTGATTGGTCGACGCGACGATCACGCGACGCTTCTCACCAGCGCTCATCGAGCGTCTCCAAGTTCTCGGCGATCACACGACGCTGCAGCTCCACAAGGCGGCCGGTGCCAACCAGGGCCAGATCAAGCAGGCCATCGAGGCGCGCGCGGTCAAAGGGCGTGCGTTCGCCCGTGCCCTGCACTTCGATGAAGCGACCCTGCCCATCCACAACCACGTTCATGTCGATCTCGGCATTGCTGTCCTCGGCATAGTCCAGGTCGAGCAACTCAACGCCGTCGACCATGCCGACCGACGTCGCAGCGACTGCATCAAGCAGGGGGATCTCTTTGATCTTGCCGGCGTCACGCCAGGTCGCGAACGCGTCGTACACGGCGATGTACGCGCCTGTGATGGCCGCCGTACGCGTTCCGCCGTCGGCCTGGATCACGTCACAGTCCACGTTGAGCGTGAACTCACCGCCCATGCCGCTCATGTCGACCACCGAGCGAAGCGAGCGGCCGATGAGCCGCTGGATCTCGTGCGTGCGCCCGCCCGGCGCACCCATGCTGACTTCTCGGCGGGTACGGGTGTGCGTGGATGCCGGCAGCAGCGAGTACTCGGCGGTGATCCAGCCGAGACCCGATCCGCGGCGCCAGCCGGCGACCGAGTCCGACATCATCGCGGCGCAGAGCACCCGCGTGTCGCCGAGTTCGATGAGACACGAGCCGTGTGCGTGCTTGAGGTATCCGCGGGTGATGCGGACAGGCCGCAGGGCATCAGCCCCGCGATCGCCTGAACGTTGCATGTACTCCTCCTACTCCGGAGCGATCTCGTCGAGTTCGCTGGCCACGATGATACGTCCTTTGAAAGCGGCACCTGCCTCGGCGGCCGCAGCCTTGCGGTCGACCGTGGGCCAGAGGTGCGTGAGCACGAGCGTGTGGGCGCCTGCGCGGGCGGCGAGTTCCCCCGCCTCGGCGGGGGTCATGTGCGCCGCGCGCCCGGCGTACTCCGGCGGCAAGGTCGCCTCCGTGAGCAGAATGTCCGCATCGAGCGCCGCGGCAAGTGCAGCATCGCCAAAGCGCGTGTCTGAAGTGTAGACGATGCGCGCATCGCCATCGGATGCTGTGAGCGTGAACGTGGGGTCCACATGGTCCCCGGCGCCCACGCGAACGGATATGCGACCGAAGTGCAGGTCCATGCCGACCTCGAGCTCGTGAACGAGGAACGCCTCGGCAAGCTCGCGCCGGCCCTTGGCGTCGAGCACCGCGCCCATGCGCTCGAACAGGCCCGGTGGCACGTAGAGCGGCAGCGCTGGAGCGGCACCTGAGGGCGCATACCGCAGCGCCGCCTGCAGCGCGTAGATGTCCGCGAAGTGGTCGATGTGCTCGTGCGTGATGAGGACAGCCTTGAGTCCGAGCGGATCCATAACCCTCGCAAGGTTCGCGAGCACGCCGTTGCCGCAATCGAAGAGCACGGCATCGCTACCGGAGTGCACGAGGTGTCCGGAACACGCCCTGCCAGCATCGGCGTACGAAGCGGATGATCCGAGAACCGTCAGTCGCATGCTTCCTCCTCGGCTGCGAATGCAGCTGCCGCGACGCGCATCGAATCGTCGACGCGTGCCGAGAGTTCTTCGATGCTCACGGTGCCGACCGGGCCGGTCGTCAAACCGAGGATCCGACTGCCGAGCGCCTCGAATTCGACCGGGTCACCGGTGGTGTAGAACTCACGCGCCGGCAAGCTCACGGCATCGGCAAGCTGACCTCGAGCGGCCAGCGTCTCGGCGACTTCACGAGCGGTCTCCTCGGCGGAGGAGATGAGTCGGACCTGCGGACCCACGACCTGTTGAATGGCCGAGGAGAGCAGCGGGAAGTGCGTGCAGCCGAGCACGAGCGTATCGATACCAGCGCGCTTGAGCGGATCGAGGTAGTCGCGGGCAATCTCGTAGAACGAGGGCCTGATGAAGACGTCCGCCGTGTGTGACATCCACTCCTCGATGGGGCTGTCGTCCATACGCAGTCCGGCCTCCACCACGTCGACGAAACGTGGTGCAGCAGCCGAGAAGACCGTGACACCCGCATCAAGCGCTCGTACCGCCCGGCTGTAGGCGCCAGATTCGACCGTGCCGACTGTTGCGATCACGCCGACCCGACGGTTGACGGTCGCTTGCACCGCAGCTCGCGCGCCGGGTTCGACAACGCCGATGACCGGCACGCCGAACACGCGCTGCGCCAGCGGCAACCCGGCTGCAGTTGCGGTGTTGCACGCGATGACGATCAGCTTGACCGGACGCTTCGCGAGCCAACTCCCGATCTGCAGCACGAACTCGCGCACGTCGGAGCGCTCCCGCGGCCCATACGGACACCGGGCAGAGTCCCCAAGGTAGACGAGCGGTTCGTTCGGCAGCACACGCATGATCTCCCGGGCGACCGTAAGGCCGCCAAGTCCGGAGTCGAACACACCGATGGGGAGCGCGCGCATATCAGGCATGAGAAGCAGTATAGCGGTTCCGCGCTAGCGGCCGACGATGCGAAGGATCTCGGCGGCTATGTCCTGCACCGCCAGCACCGTCGAAGCCGCTCCGAGTTCGATTGCGGCTCTCGGCATCCCGAACACCGTCGAGCTCTCTTCGTCCTGCGCGATCGTCGGAGAACCGGCGTTGCGCATCGCCTTGAGGCCGGACGCGCCGTCGGCGCCCATTCCGGTGAGAAGCACGCCGATACCGCGTCCATGATGCGTACGTGCGACAGAGGTGAGCAGCGTGTCGGCGGAGGGGATGTAGAGCTGGCCCTTCTCCGGGGCGGAGTACACAAGCCGCGAGCCGTCGACCTTCAGGTTGCGTCCTGTGGGCGCGAAGTACGCGACCCCGGGCTGCATGGTCATGCCATCCTCGGCGGCCTTGACCGAGATGGTGCAGCTGCCGTCGAGCCAGTTCACGAGACCGGGGATGAATCCGTCCGCGATATGCTGCGCGATGACAAGTGGAATCGGGAAGGTCCGCGGAAGCGGTTTGAGCACGCTCATGAGCGCTGATGGACCGCCGGTCGAGGACCCGATGGCGACGATGCTGTGGCCGTCAGAGACGGGAACTGCGGGCGTCTTCTCGTGCCGGGCCGGCGCTCCTCGCTTCCCGCGAATGTGGGTGATCACCTTGACGCGTGCCAGTATCTTCACCTTGCGGATGACCTCTCGGCCTATCCGCTCCAAGTCGGCCCAATCACGGGGCTCAGGCTTCTTGATGACTTCCAGCGCGCCTGCCGAGAGTGCGTCGAATGCGCGGCCCATCCCCTCGCCGTGAACCGAGGAGGATACCACCAGGATAGGCGTTGGCGTGTACGCCATGATGCGCTCGGTCGCCTCCAGGCCATCCATGCGAGGCATGTGAATGTCCATCGTGACCAGGTCCGGTCGGAGACGCGCGACGGTGTCGACGCCGTCTTGGCCGTCAACGGCCTGACCGACGACTTCGATCGCGGGATCGGTCGCGAGGATCTGAGCCAGCATCTCTCTGGCTACAAGTGAATCATCAACGATCACAACCCGTATGGGCGTTGGTGCCGCCACGTGATGTTGCCCCCGTCCGTAACGGCCAAGCTACCTGATCAGGCGCTCGACCGTATCGATAAGCGTGTCTTGATTGAAGACCGACTTCGTGATGTAGGCGTCGGCACCGGCCTCGATTCCCTCGGCCTTCTCCTCTTCCCGCTCCAACGACGTGACGATGATGACGGGGATGACCTTAAGCTTCGAGTCGGACTTGATCGCCCGCGTGAGCTCGAAGCCCGTCATGTTCGGCATCTGGACGTCGGTTACCACCGCGTGGACCTTGAGTCCCTCACGCAACTTGGCGAGGCCGAGAGCACCGTCGATCGCTGTCTCCACATCGTAGCCTGCGGCTTCGAAGATGGAGCGCTCCAGCTCGCGTGTGGTGAACGAGTCCTCGCAGATGAGGATCCGCTTCGGTCCCGACTCCGCCTTCTGAGCGGCAATGGCATGGCGCGTGCGCATGCCAGCCAGCTGCCGCGCGTGCTGCATCAGGTCGGGGACGTTCAGGATCGGGACGACTTCGCCCGCACCAAGGATGGTCACTCCAGCGACATTGTCGACCCGCACAAGGTGCGTGCCGAGCGTCTTGATGACGATCTGCTGCTCTCCGACGAACGAATCGACCAGGAATCCGATCCGGTGGCCCGAGAAGCCCACGGTCACCACGGGCAACTTGCGCCCGCCGGTCTCGCTGGCCTCAAGGCCGAGCACGTCGCGCAGGTGCACGATGGGTATCGTGCGGCGCTGACGTCGAATGACCTCACGCCCCTCGACCTTGATGACCTCGGCGGGATCGATTCGCAGCGTCTCCTCGATGGATGCCGTCGGAATCGCATATGTGCGCCCGCCCGTGCTGACGAGAAGCGCACGGATGATCGCGAGCGTGAGCGGTATCGTGAGGCGGAATGTCGTTCCCTGTCCGAGCACCGACGTCACGTCGAGAGACCCCTTCAGCTTCTCGACGATGAACTCGCGCACGACGTCCATGCCGACACCCCGGCCGGATATCTCGGTGATGATGGCGCTCGTCGAGAACCCGGCTTCGAAGATCAGATAGCTGGCTTCTCGGTCCGACATGGAGTTCGCTTCGGTCTGTGAGACGTAGCCCTTCCGAACCGCAGCCGCTCGAACCTTGTCCGGATCGATACCGGCGCCGTCATCGGCGATCTCGACGACGATGTGATCGCCCTCCTGCCGTGCGGCAAGACGGATGGTGCCCTTCGCAGGCTTCCCCGCCGCTTCGCGCTCGGCAGGGCTCTCGATGCCGTGATCGACCGCATTACGCATGATATGGATAAGCGGGTCGTTGATCTCCTCGAGGACCTTCTTGTCGAGTTCGGTATCGCCGCCCTCGATCTCCAGCTCGACGTCCTTGTTGAACTGGTGGGCAAGGTCACGAACCGAACGCGGAAACGTGTTGAACACCGTGGAGACTGGCAGCATGCGCAACGCCATGCTCTGCTCCTGGAGGTCCGAGACAACCGTGGACGCTCGCGATGCGTCCTCGGCGTCGACCTTCACGATCGATGCGAGGCGCTTACGTTGATCCGCGAGCAGCTCGTCCAACATCTCAAGCTCTTCACCGAAACCGCCTGAGTCGTTCGTCGACAGGTTGACCGCGGTGGTGCGGACACGGCTCCAGAGTTGATTCGTCTCATTCATGAGTCCCTGCAGACTGCGAAGATCCCGGGAGCGCTGTTCATCCTTGATCTGCGCGATTACGACCTCGCTCACCAGGTTCAACAGCCGGTCGACCTGCTCCGTGCGCACGCGAACCGTATGCTGCACGCGTGTCTGCAGGGTCTCTTCGTCGTGAACCGCCTTCTTGGGTGAGGACTTCTTGGCGCCCTTCTCCGAGCTCTTCTGGCCCTTGATCGTGGACGGTTTCGCAGCGGGCTGAGCGGCCTCATCCGTCGGTGTGTCAGACGTATCCTCAATCGCATCATCCGGAGCGCCGTTCCCCGCTACGACCGCGAGCCGCTCGAGCAGCGCCGGGATGTCAGTCTCGCCACTTACATCCGTGCCCGCGTTGTCCGAGAGGAACACGATCGTGTCAAGCGCCTCGAAGAACACGTCCGACATCTCGGGGACGTAGCGCATGTCACCGTCGCGGACCTTCACCATCAGGTCTTCGAGACGGTGCGCAACATCGGATATCTCGATGAGCCCGACCATACGCGAAGAGCCCTTGAGCGTGTGGGCATCGCGAAGCATCTGGTCGATCAGCTCGCGGTTCGCAGGCTCCGCCTCAAGGGTGATGACCCCCTCGTTCAGGCGCTGGAGATACTCCGTCGCCTCCTCCTGGAACTTCTTTATGAACGCCGACCGGTCGAACTCGACCATTGCGATCCCTTCGCGTGTGCTGGTTGCTCGCTAGCTGACGATTCGGAAGGCAGCGCCAACGTGGCTGGACTCGCGGGCTATCGCCGAGAGTTGCTCCGCCGCCGCCGCGACCTGCTTGCTGCCGGCGGCGGTCTGCTGCGCCACTGATGCCACTTCACGCATGGCCTTGACCACCTGGTCTGTGGCGCTCTTCTGCTGCTGCGTGGCGGCAGAGATCTCCTTTGCCGCAACCGTTGTCTGTTCGATAGTGTCGAGAATGTGTTCCAGACTGTCGCCCGTCACACCTGCGAGTTCAACGCCGCTGTTGACTTGCTTGAGCTCCTGCTCGGTCGAAATGACCAGGTCGTTCGCGGCCGTCTGGATCTCGGTCATGATCGTCTCGATCTCACCTGTGGAGTCAACGACGGACTCAGCGAGCTTGCGAATCTCGACCGCAACCACCGAGAAGCCCTTGCCCGCTTCGCCCGCGCGGGCGGCCTCGATCGCGGCGTTGAGCGCGAGGATCTTCGTCTGATCGGCGATGTTGTTGATGATCGCCAGGACCTGCGCGATCTGCTGGCTCCGCTCGCCCAACTGGAGGATCTTGTTCGCCGAGGACTGCGCTCGCGCCTTGATCTGCTCCATCGCGTCGAGGGTGTTCGCGACCGCCTGCTGTCCGCTCTCGGCGTTTCCGAGCGAGGCTTCGGCCATATGCACGACCTGGTTCGCATTCTCGGCGATCTGGCGGTACGTGGACGCGAGCTCCTCCATCGTCGCCGTCGTCTCGCTGATGGACGCGGCCTGCTCGGCAGCGCCCGATGCCTGCTGCTCAGTCGCGGAAAGGATCTCGGAGGACGCGCCGGACAAGCGGTTCGACGACTCTTGCGTCTGCGTGATGAGGTAGACGATGAGGTCGAGCATCTGGTTGTAGGAACGCGCCAGTACTCCGAACTCATCTTCGGACTTCACATCGACTTTGTGGCCGATCTCACCCTCACATGCCGCCTTCACACTCGCAACGACATAGCCAAGAGGTGCGGTGAAACGCTTGCCGACTTGCGCATAGATGTAGACGAAGACGACTCCAGTGATCATGAACGCCCCGAGCACGATCGCCAGGTCAGTGAACAACTCCGGCTCGCCGGCAAGCTCATCGCCAAACATCAACCAGGCGACGGAGAGCTGAACCGCGTTGACCAGGAGTATGAGTCCGAGATTGACGAGCGAGTACTTCCAGAGGAACGAACCGCGAATCTTCTTGATCAGTCCCGTGAGCATGTCATGGTCCCCTCTCGCACCATCAGGCGTTCTCTCCGATCGGTTCTAGCACCCTGTCAAGATTCACGATGCCGATAAGCTTGCCATCCAGGTAGACCGAACCGCTGATGAACTCGACTTGCGACCGATCGAGCGTCGCAAGCGGCGGCTCCACCGCCGCGCGAGCGACGTCGACGATATCGCCGATCTCGTCGACCACGAGCGCGCTCACGCAGCGATCGGTTCGCACGATGATCGCCGCGGGCAGCTCACGTTCGAATCGATGTCCGTCCGAGGCGATGCGCATCAGGACGGCAACGTCGGTGACTGAGACGATCTCTCCCCGCACGTTCATCACACCGCGAACGAATTCGGGGACACGTGGTATTGGCGTCAAAACGAAGTCGTTGATGATCTCTCGAACACCAGCGATCGGAACCGCGTACCATTCTTCCCCAAGCCGGAAGAGCAGCAGGCTGAGCGTCTCGACCGTGGTCTCAACTTCCTCGGCCAAAGCGAGTGACTCAGCGCGCAACCGCAGGATATCGAGGGACTGCTGCGCAAGTGACTCGCGGATCATCGGCGATTCGCTGCTCACAGCAACCCCTCTCCGCTGAACGGGTCCCCGCTCGGCAGCGCCGCATCAGGCACGAGTCGGTTGGGATCGAGAACGATAACGAGCCCCTGGTCGAGCTTGCAGATGCCGATCATCCGATCCGCAAGGTCGTACAGGTTCGATGGCGGCTGCATGCAGCTATCCGGAAGGTCGACGACGTCGTCGACCTCATCAACCAATAGCGCCACCAGGCGACCATGCGTTCTGAAGAAGATCATCGGCGTGTCGAGCGAGTAGTCCCGCATCGACATGCCAAGTAGCGCGCGCAGGTCGATCGCGGGCACGACACTCCCCCGCAGGTCGATCATGCCGACAAGCGCGGTCGATCCACCCGGAACCGGTGTGAACTCTACGATCTGCTGAATCTCCTGGACGCATTCGATCGGCAACGCGTGCAACTGCTCACCAAGTCGGAAGACGACCACCTGGGGAATTGCGAAATCGACCACACCCGTCTCCGCCGACGGCGCAGTCTGACTCGACTCGCTCGCAACGGGCACGGCATCCTCTGTCTTCTTTTTGCGGGGCACGCTCACCATCCGACCAACTAGGAGAACCGCAGGACCCTATCGAGCTCATCGGCGCTCACTGCACCGGTACGCACACGCGAAAGACCAGACGCAGCAAGCGGGCGCATGCCAGCCGCATCCGCTGCAGCGGCTATCTCGGCACCCGGGGAACCCGTGGCAACCTTAGCTCGCACAGGCTCGGTGAAAGGCAGCACTTCGAAGATGCCGACCGCGCCCCGGAATCCGCTCTTGCCGCAATTCGGGCATCCGGTCCCCGTCTTGTTGACGACATCGGCCGTAACGCCGGGAATCCGCGCAAGCGCGTCGCTCGGCGCTTCGACGGCGCAGTTGGGGCAGTTGATGCGCACAAGCCGCTGCGCGACGCCAAGCGTCAGTGCCGAGGCGAGACTGTGCGGCTCCACGCCAAGGTCGAGCATGCGACGCACGCCCGAGGCGATGTCCGAAGCCGGGAACGTTGCTATGACCAGCTTGCCGAGGCCTGCGGCTTCGACCGCCAGATGCACGTCCTCGACCGTCCGTAGACCGTCGATGGCGATGACGTCCGTATCTTGCTTCAGGCCGGCCGCCAGGTAGTTCGCGGCGGGAACCGGCGACGCGGTGTTCACCATGACCTGCGCCACGGCCGGGATCTCATACTCCACTGACCGCTCCACCGAGTAGACGGTCTTGCCGATCGAGGCGGCGTGCGCCATGAGTGCGTAGTAGGTCGTGCTCGCGCCCGCAGCGACGGGTGCGCAGACGAGCAGGATGCCGCGACCGCGCTCGACCATCGCGTGCAGCGCGCGAACCTCGGCCTCAGACATTCCCAGCTCGCCCAGACCCCGCGGCTGCGGTTTGTGGGGAGTCAGCGAGACGACAAGACGCTGTCCGGCGATAGTCGGGACGGCCGAGACCGTCACGACCAGGTCCTTGTCCGCGATTCGCGTGCGCACGCGAGACAGCGCGGGCCGTGAAGACTGTACCCCCGACATCTTCGCGAAGCTCTTCAATCCGTCCACAAGCGCGCCCTGTAGCGAAAGGGGCGCACTCGCAACCTTCTCGAGGCCGCCCTTCACACGGAAGACGAGGAAGAAGTCGTCCTTGTAAGGAAGCAGGTGGATCATGCTCGCATCGCGAGCGACTGCGCTCTCGAGAATCTCCGTGACCAGAACCGCGATCTTCCGACTGTCAGCAACGGCGAGGACATCGAGGTCGATGGCACGCGGCCCGCTCACGGGTACCGCCTCGGCCATCTGCTCGATGGTCTCCACTGGTGGCAAGGGCGCCACGTCGTCGGGCGTGCTCTCAGCAACCGGTGCTACCGGCACAGACGGCGTCACCACGACACCATCGGCATGCTCATCGAAGAAGTCCGAGGCGGCAAACAGCGGCGCGTCATCGACCTCGGCGATCGGCGGCGGAGGAGGCAGCTCATCGGCGGCGGAGACAACCGACGACAGCGCAGATATGCCCGCGCCCTCTTCCTCTGCTTCAGACGTCCCTGCAGCTGATGTTCCGGCACCGTAGTACGTATCGATCGCGGCCTCGACGGCAGCCGTCTCGGCAAGCACCGGCTCGAGCTCCATGCCAAGGTCGACGGCAAGCTCGTCAAGCATGAAGACATCCATCGCATCGCCGATGGCGACGGTGAGCATGCCCTCGATGTCGAAGAGCGGCAGTACACGGCGAGCCCTCGCTATGTCAGCTGGCACGAGCGTGAGCGCAGCGTCCTCCGGCGCATAACTGGAAAGGTCGACCCTCGGCACGCCCATTTCGTGCTCGAGCACCGAGGCCACGTCGGCTGCCGAGACGAGCCCTCGCTCTGCCAGTATGACCCCGGGGCTCACGCGCCTGCTCGTCGCCTGTTCACTCACGGTGGCGAGCTGATCGACAGTGAGCAGCCCCGCTCCAACCAGGCTGTCGAGCACGCGGCTCGAGATTGCGGTCGTGTCATCCATCTGCGCCTAGCCCTGCACCTTCGCGAGCTCTTCGGCGACCGCCGAGAGAAGCGTGTCGGGTTCAACAGGCTTGGTGAGGTACTGATTCGCACCGGTACGGATGCCGGTGGCCATCGACTGCTCTTCGGTCTTGGCAGTCAGCATGATGATCGGAATGTTCTTGTAGTTCTGGTCGAACTTCAGCAAACGGCAGACGCGGTACCCGTCCAGCTTCGGCAACATCACGTCGAGCAGAATCAGGTCGGGCTTCTCACTGCGCGCGGTCTCAAGCGCTTCCGCGCCATCCGCAGCGGTGATGACGTCGTAGCCTCCGGCCTCGAGAATGGCCTTGATCATCTCAAGGATCGTCGGGCTGTCATCAACCGCAAGTATGCGTGCAGGCATTCCCAGCTCCCTCCTCGACACTGCTCTCCCGTGATGTATCGCCCCACGCGAGTCTTTGCTTTAGGGTTCGCTTCATCAGGCGGCCCCCATCGCCTTCCGACACTCTAGCAGACTGCGTTCGCAGGTCTTGGCAAGCAGATCGGCCTTGAACCCGCCGAGGAACTCGGTCCACGAACCCTCGGGGCTCTTGTAGAGCGCCCGCAGGGCGTTCTCGTATTCGCGCGCTGCTGATTCCCACTTCCGCTGAGCCTTGTAGATGTTCGCAAGGTTCAGATGCGCGAGAGCGAAATCGGCATCGATGTAGATGGTCTTCTTGAGCTCACTGATAGCCCGCACAGGGTCGCCCTGGCGCTGATGGATAATGCCGAGGATGTACCTCGCGACCGGCAGGAGCGGGTTGATTGCAAGCGCTCGATGACACGCCTCCAACGCCTGAACGTAGTCGCCAGAGTCCGCGTGAACGTAGGCCGAGAGCAGGTGCGCCTCGGCATTGCCGGGATCGCTCTCCAGGATGCGCCCGACCAAGTCGAGGACCCGTTCAGGGTGTCCCTGCTCCAGACACTGCCGTGCTTGGACGATGAGCTCCTCGCCGTCGCTGCACTCGGCGGGCTGCGGCGTTGGCGCGGGGACCACGGTCGGCTTGCGCGGGGCACGTGACGCCGGCTTCTGCAGGGCCGACATAGTCGGCACGACGATCGGCGCCTTGGTCTCGGGGCGCGTCGCGGCGAACAAGCGCTTCGCACGGGGCTTCCGGTAGAGGAAGACGCCGCCGATCTCAACCGCCTCGAACACGTCGCTGATCGAAGAGAGCGTCTCGGAATGCCCGATAAACAAGTAGCCGCCCTCGTTCAGGCTGTTGTAGAAGTTCGAGACGACGCGCTTGGTCGACTCCATCCTGAAGTAGATGGTGACGTTTCGGCAGAAGATGATGTCCCAGTTCCCCATGAGCGAGAGCGGGTACGGCTCCTTGATGAGGTTGTGGTAGCCGAAGTCGACGATGCTGCGCACATGCGGCGACACCGAGTACAGCTCGTTCTCGGGCTCGAAGTGCCGCGCAACGACCTCTTTCGAAACGTTGAGCATGGCTCGCTTGCCGTAGACGCCCTTCTTGGCCGCCGAGAGTGCCTTGGTAGAGACGTCGGTGCCAAGTATCTGCGGCTTCCAGCCGAGCCCCTGGATGCCCGCATCGATACACGTCATACCGAGTGAATACGGTTCCTCACCGGTGGAACATCCGGCCGACCAGATCCTGATCGTGCGGTTGGACTGCGGCTTACCCGCCATGATCTCCGGCAGGACCTTGCTGCGCAGCGCATCGAATTGCTGCGGGAAGCGGAAGAAGCTCGTCTCATTGATCGTGACAAGGTTCATGAGTTCGTTGAACTCATGATCGTCCTGCACCAGGAGTCGGTAGTAGTCGTCGAACGCAGGGTATCCGAGCCGGGTCGCACGGGTCACAAGCGAGATGCGCAGCGAATCGAGCTTGCCATCCTCCAGGAAGATGCCCGACGAGGAATGGATGAAGTCGCGGAAGCGCGCGAACTCATCCATCGTCAAGTCCTTCGCGAGACCTTCACCGTTCACAGGCCACGCCCTCAGTCGACGACGCCGTCAGCGTCGTCTCCGATTCGCTCTATGAGCCCGGCCGAGTACATGCCGTAGAGAATCCTGGCGGTCTCGAAGTCGTTGTAGCCGGTCAGTCCGACCAACTCCTTTACCGAGCGACCGCCATGCAGGTAGCACAGCAGCATCCATTCCTTTGGCTTGAGATGGATCTCCATCGATTTGTCGCCCGGCGCGGAGGCCATGACGAACTCAGTCTCGAGCGACGGAATCTTCTGTCGAATCCGGCCCCAGAGTTCAAGGCGCCGAGAAGACTCCATGATGATGTTCTCGACCGACACCGAGATACCGATGTCCTCTTCCTCGCACGTCTCGTCGCCCTCGAACCGCAGCTGGCCATCCTCCCAGCGGAACAGATCGAAGAGCGTGTCGTTGATCTGTTCCTGGATGAAGGTCTCGAGCACCTTCGCGTCGAGGTACCCCTCATCTACGAGGATCTGCCCGAGCCGACGGTCCGCCTTCTCCTTCTTCTGGATCTTCTGAAGGCCAAGCGCCTGGCGAAGCTGCTTCTCGGAGATGACCCCGGCTTTCACGATGCGTCTGCCGAGCGATTCACGATGCCAGTTACTGGATGCGAAGAAGACGCGACCCTTCTTGAAGCAGACCTTTCCCTGCGCATCCGGTAGCTCAAGATGCAGCGTCCCGGTCTTCCGACCGGACGCAAGCAGACGGAACATGTCCGCAAGTGAGAAGTCCTTGAGGTTACCCTCGAGGGCCACGTGATCCTCCCCGTCCGGTTCGTGTCAGCGCAGCGACCGGTCGACGGCGCCCACGCAAGGGTTCATGCGGGCTTAATCGTAGCACGCGGCATCGGGGGTTCAAAGCAGCGCAAGCATGCGTCTGGGGCACTTCGGACGGACGGTCGGCGGCTTCAGGACGAATCGCTTGTGAAGCCACTTGCTTTGATTGTTAGCATGTCCTAACATTGTGGTAGCATATTCGCATATTCGCATATGTGAGTACCTACGGAGGACGCCGTGGACGACGAGAGCTTCTACTGTCTTCACTCAGAGGTCTGCAAGACGCTTGCGAATCCCAAGCGGCAGATGATCCTCGAGAGTCTTCGCGATGGCGAGGTGTCGGTGAGCGAGATCGCTTCTCGGACCGGCATTCCGCAAGCGACCCTTTC
Organism: uncultured Coriobacteriaceae bacterium; assembly: GCA_964527045.1. Taxonomy (GTDB): domain Bacteria; phylum Actinomycetota; class Coriobacteriia; order Anaerosomatales; family Anaerosomataceae; genus UBA2286. The sequence goes on from CAZGNF010000023.1 coordinate 14,031, forward strand.
GCAGCACCTCTCGATCATGCGCAGCCGGGGCGTGGTCCGCGCGCGCCGATCCGGATCCAACATCTACTACACCCTCTCGAATCCCAAGATCCTCGTCGCCTTCGACCTTATCACCGAGGTCATGCGCGAGTCGCTCGAGGAGCAGAGCCGCTCTGCGGCCGCTCCTGTCGAGCGCGAATAAGGCCGGACCGGCCCCAAAAGGCCGTGAACACACCCTGAGTCACGAAGGAGGAACGTCAGATGCCGGAAGAGGAGCCCCGCCAGAAGAGCCTGGCAATGGTGGTGATGAGCGGTGACATGGACAAATTGTTCGGCGCCTTCATCATCGCAACGGGCGCGGCCGCAATGGGCATGGAAGTCACCATGTTCTTCACGTTCTGGGGCCTGCGCGCGATCAAGAAGAACGTCGGCACGGGCAAGACGCTGTTCGGTCGAATGCTCGGCTTGATGTACGGCGGCGACATCATGAAGGCCAACCCGTCCAAGTTCAGCTTTGGCGGCATGGGCCGGTGGATGTTCGGCAAGATGATGGGTAACCACAACGTGAGCAAGCTCAGCGAACTCCGTGATCTCGCGATCGACCTTGGCGTGAACATGTACGGCTGCCAGATGTCGATGGACGTCATGGAGATGCCGCAGGAAAGCTTCATCGACGGCGTCAAGGAGCCGGTGGGCGTCGGGTTCTTCCTGCTCAAGGCGCAGGACGCCGACATCCAGCTGTTCATCTAGTCCCGCAAACCAAGCCCGCACGTATCAGCAGCCGGTCGTGCATCAGCACGGCCCGTCAAAGGAGCAACCATGTCTGAAGAGACCAAGATCGACCTTGAACTCGACCTCAAAGGCCTGCTGTGCCCGCTCCCGATGGTGAAAGTCAGCCAGAACATCGGCAACGTGCCCGTGGGTGGCGTCATCCGCGCCGTCGCGACCGACCCCGGCGCAATGGCGGACATCCCCGCCTGGGCCAAGAGCACCGGAAACGAAGTGCTGCAGGCCGCCAAGGAAGGCAGCGAGTTCGTCTTCCTGGTCAAGCGCGTCAAGTAGCGTGGAGCCAATGGAAACCTACCTCTGGATAACATCGGTCTGGGGCATCTACCTCACCGCAATCGTGTTCTTCGGCGGGATGGCGTGGCGCATCTACCAATGGGCCACGACACCGAAGTCCCCGATCCGGCTCGGCATGTTCCCCAAGCCGAAGACCGGCGCGGGCCGGTTCGGTAAGCTGCTCGCCGACACGTTCATCGCGCCGCAGTCCGCCAAGATCGAACCGACGATGTGGATCTTCGCGATGGCGTTCCACGTGGCGGCTCTCGGCGCATTCGTGGGACATCTGCGCCTGATTCATGAGTTCCCGTTCCTGCCGGAGTGGCTCGGCGAGGCTGGGATGAATACGTTCGCGGCGTGGTCCGGCAGCATCGCAGGCATTCTCATGCTTGTCGGTGTGCTCTTCTGGATCGTCCGCAGGACGTTCGGCCCGTACAAGAACCTCTCGGTGCCGGAAGACTACCTGCTGCTGTTCTTGCTCCTCGGCGTTGTCGTGATGGGTGACCACATGCGCTTCGTGTACGGCGGCGTGGTCCATGCGGCAACGTACCGCGAGTGGTTCCTGAGCCTGTTGACGTTCAAGCCAGAGATTCCGGCGGAGCTGCTCGCCAGCAATGTGGGCGTCTCGCTTGGAACGCACATGCTCTTCACGGACCTGCTGCTCATGTACTTCCCGTTCAGCAAGCTCGTGCACGCGATCGGCGCCTTCTCGTCCAACCTTGTGAGGAGTGAGTAAGCATGGACTCGACGCAGCTCACGACCCTCACGGGGGTCATCGATAAGAAGATGAACCGACAGCTCAAGCAGTACATGGATATCTGCGCGCGTTGTGCGATCTGCAAGGACGCGTGCCACCAGTACGTGGGTACCGGGGACTTCAAGTACCTCCCCGCCCGCCGAGCAGAGCTGATCCGCCAGATCTACAAGAAGTACTTCACGAAGACCGGCGAGTTCGTGCCCGCGCTCTACGAGGCGCGAGATCCCGACGAGAACCTGCTCGACGAGCTCTACGACTCGACGTACGCATGCACCGGCTGCCGCCGCTGTATGTACTACTGTCCGTTCTCGATCGACACCGCCTGGATCCTTTCGGTGGCAAAGGCGATCCTCATCGCCGCGGGCAAGGGCAACGAGATGCTCGGTCAGCTCGCCGACGCCGCGATCTTCAAGGGCGACAATGCCGAGATGTTCCACGACGTCATGGTCAGCGGCTTCGAGGACATCCAGGAGGAAGTGCGCGCGATTACCGGGAACCCGAACTCGCAGGTCCCGGTCAACAAGGAGGGCGCCGACATCTTGTACGTGGCGCTCGCTGGCGCTCACTCGATCCGTCCGGCTGCCGTCATCTTCGAGGAGGCCGGTGAGAACTGGACGATCTCGATGTTCGAGGCGGCCAACTACGGCTTCTTCTACGGCGACGTCGAGAAGGCGCGACTCATCACCAAGCGCTACATCGACGAGGCAAAGCGCCTCGGCGTCAAGGAGATCGTCGTACCCGAATGTGGTCACGCGTACCGTGTCGCCGAGATGTTCTACGAGGCATGGTCCAAAGAACCAATGCCGTTCAAAGTGAGCCACATCCTTGAGAAGGTTGACGAGTACATCAAGTCTGGCCGGATCACGGTGGACAAAGGCCTCATCGAGGGCAAGGTCACGTACCACGACCCGTGCCAGATCGGTCGCAACGGCGGCATCTTCGAGCAGCCGCGCGATATCGTGAAGGCAGTGACCGACAACTTCGTCGACCTCACCCCCAACCGCCAGGAACAGTGGTGCTGCGGTGGCGGTGGCGGCATCGTGGCGATGGAGGAATTCAAGGAGACACGCCTGGCCTCCGGGAGCAAGAAGGTCGAGCAGCTCAAAGCGAGCGGCGCGAACGTTCTGGCCTGCCCGTGCGAGAACTGCCGACTGCAGATCGAGGAGCTCAACGAGATCCACGAGCTTGGCCTTCAGGTCTGGCAGGTCATCGACCTGGTGGTCGCGGCCATGCCGCTCAAGGGGACGAAGCCAACGCACGTCTAGCATCAGCGCACGCAAACGAGAGCCACAACGGGGTGCCCATATGGGCGCCCCGTTCGTGCGTCTTGTGAAGACCGCGCCCCATTGAGTCCCGCTGCTACGGCAGCTGTGTCACCGGGTGGCAGTTCATGCACAGGTCATCGGTATATGCAGTCGTCGTCGACTCGACCAGCATTCGATAACCGAGTGTCTCGTGGGGGAAGTTCTGGAACCGCGGATTGTCGGCAACGGCTGTGCCGTTCGCCGCCGACACGGTCGAACTCGCAACCGCACCCACTTCACCGACGTACCGAGTGTCCTCGTGGCATTGCATGCAGATCGGCAAGTGGCCCGCCTGTAGCGCGGTACGCGGCCATGGCATGACGAACGCACGGTTGTGCCTCACTCTGGTGAGTCCGGTCGCAGGGTCGGTGCCAAGGCGTCCCATGGTACCCAGCACCGTCGTGGTCGACGTGTTCGAGTACATGCGGGGAACGCGGTCATACACGTAAGGCGCCGACGTGGTCAGCGAAGATTCCACCGGGTGGTTGTGAACGGCCCCAGAGCCTGACGCGCGCCCTTGATGGCAGGAGAGGCACCAGTCAGACCCGTACTCTGCGACCGAGGTCGTTGCGGCACCCGGCCGCGTCTTCAGAAGTCGGGTACTCCGCAGTTCGTAGTTACGGAACGTGTCATTCGATGAGTTCCTGGCTCGTTCTCCCGCGAACCGAGCGACGGTGTTGTTCCCGTGAACGCTGTGGCAATCCCCGCATCCCAGCAGTCCAGACTCGGAGAACGCGACTACTGCGCTGCCTCCGCTCGGATCGCCGCCCGGTACCACGCTGGTCGCGTTCACTGAATGCTCCGCTCCCACCGTGAGACCCCTTCCGGTGATCGCGCCGTAGACGCCACTTCCCGGAGAGCCGGTCCCGTCGTGGCACATCAGGCACATCGATGTCACCGTCGCCTGCGGCAGCAGCTTGATACCAGCCTCAGGCGCATCGTGCAGGGTATGGCAGAGCGAACACACCCGAGATGTGGCGCTGTAGTTGCCATGAGGGCCCGTGCCGTCTGTGTTCGAGACCCCATGGCAGTTGCTGTACCAACAGCCGTCCCCGTAGTCAGCACGACCTGCGTACGGAGTCTCAGAGAAGGCCAGCGCACTCTCACACAAAGACAAACCAGCGATCAGGATTGCAGCGACAAGCAGAATCAGCCGGATTATTGAGCGCAATTCGCCTCCCCCCTCGAGGGCCATGCTTTGGGCGGGATTCCTGCCATTCACTCACGGATAATATCCGTAAACCGTAGATAACGCGACTGCACGAACCGCGGATCAGACGGCACGAGCGGCGGACAGCGCGTCGATAAGCAGCGCAACCTGCTGTGGTTCTGAGATACCGCCATCGTCGGCGAGCAGCAGCCCACCCGCGCGTGCCAGCAACCCGGCCCTGCTGCCAAGCACCTCCGCTCGCGCACGTCCTCCCCCGAGGTCTACGGTCTGCAACCCACCGATAACCGCGAGATCGGCCGCTTTGGCGGCCCAGAAGAGTCGCTCGAAGCCGTCGAAGTCCAGCCCTCCCCCGGCGTGAACCGCAGTGAAACCTGCCTTCTTGATTGCGCCGAGCAGCCATCGCG
>CAZGNF010000024.1:0-14450 GCA_964527045.1 uncultured Coriobacteriaceae bacterium
TCGTGCTGAGCTACGCGGCGCCCGCATTGGCTGCACCCTCCGCCTGGTCCTTCGTGGATGTCGGACTTCACTTGGAGAACGGCCAACCACTGATCCTCGTCTCTGGCGACCTGCCTGAAGACGTACCGCTGCCGTATGAGGCCGAGTTGGCAGTCCCGTCAGGCACGCAGCTTCAGTGGATCGGTGAGATACTCGGTGGGCCGCCTGCCGAGGACCCCCAGCTTCAGTACGTGAAGACGACCGTCGGTGACATGGACATCTACAAGTTCACGCTGACGAAGTCGCGGACTGCGCAGTTCGAGGGCATCTCAACCGGCATGACGGGAACTGCAGGCGAGATCCAGAATACGACCATCAAGTGGACCGCGTGGCAGGACCTGCCATCAGTGCGCGTGTCTCAGCGACTCCCGCGCGGCGCCCAGGTCGCTCAGGCCTCGGACGGTGCCTCGATGCAGCCAGGCGACGAGACCTACAGCCGCTACTCGAAGACCGTCACGAACGCCAAGGCGGGAGACGTGGTCGACCTGACCTTCTCCTACACGTTGCCAACCTCTGCTCCCTCGACGGGCTCCTCCCAGTCGAGTACGAACGTCATCGTGATCGTGTTCATGGGAGCGGCCGCGCTGCTTCTGCTCGGAATCGTGGTGGTGTCCATGCGGCAGAAGGCTGAGACGCGCTCGCCTGAGCCCGCAGCGCAAGCGGCGCTGCAAGGGAGAGCGCCGGCCCGGCAGCAGCCCCGGGCCAAGCAGCAGGCCCGGACCGTGGAGGAGCCTGCTATCGTGCCCACCCCCCGGCCCGGCTTCTTGCGACCTCAATTTCTGATAGCCGGTGTGCTGATCATGGTTGTCGTCGTGGCGGTGTCGGCGCTTGGCAGCGGAGGCTCTGTGAAGAACGGCAAGATCACCAAGTTCTTCGGATCGACGAGCCCGTGTTCGTCTACCTCACTCGCACTGATGCCGAACCCAGGCGTGGATCTCGCCGAGCAGGGAAAGGACATCGTTGACGCCTTTTCCGGATACGACGGCATCGGTGATGTGACATTGACGATCGACACGTCCACCCTGGACGTCACGTTTTGCGAGTCCTCCCACACGGAGGAAAGCGTCCGCCAGATCGTCGAAGGGACGGGACTGGTGAGTCTTGCCGCCGCACCGGTCGCATCCGCTCCTACCACTGCGACCATTGATCCGACGGGCACCAAGCAGACCGCGACCGTGGATACGTCATCCGAATCCTTCAACCCCGGGACAGTGCTACTCAAGGCCGGTCTTCCGGCCGAGATCGCCTTCGGCCAGGCCGCGGGATGCATTACGGAGGTCGTCTTCACGACCCTCGGCATCACGCAGCCTCTTTCGACTGGCGCGACGACGGTGACGCTCCCGGCGCTCGAGCCCGGCACCTACGCCTTCGCGTGCGCGATGGGGCATCAGACTGGATCGGTCGTGGTGCAGTAATCAGGGCGAGAGGCAGGCGAAGGAGAGGATCACATGAAGCTGTCACCCAAGCACTGGATCTGGCTCGTCGGCGCCTCGGCGATCGCTGCGATCTTGGTATACCAGACAGTGGCGGACCCGCCGGGAAAGCGAACGCAAGACGGGCAGATCGTGACGGAAATCATCAGCACAGCCCAGGGTGATGCCACAGCGGTGTTCGACATTACCCTGAAGGAGGGCGGGGATCCTGCTCACGAAGCGGATCATGTCTTCGACTCGATTCAGAGCCAGGCCATAGAGAAAGCATCATTCGATGCCTCTACGCTCAAGCTCCAGGTGCAGTACGACAGCGCCTTGATTGCCGAGGGCGATATACGCCAGATGCTCGCGACCGCAGGCTATGTAGCACTGGCGGCCTCTGACGGCGTCGCGGCCACCATATCGGCAGACGGGACAAGCCAACAACTTGCCGTGACTCCGGGAGAGCGGCTCGATCCCAGTCTCATGACAGCCAAAGCTGGGCTTCCGCTGACCATCACTTTTGGACCCGGCTCAGGCCATCTGGCCTCGGTGAAGATCGAGCCACTCGGCGTGGAACAGAACATCGTTCAGGGAGGCACGCTTGAACTGCCTGCACTGCAACCCGGAACGTACGAGTTCGTGTGCACTGAAGGCTACGTGGACGGCACGCTCATCGTGCAGTAGGGAGTAGAGGTCACGGCGGCGTTCAAGGGATTGCACTCGCCCAACCAAACGCTCCGTACTACGTTCCCCCGCAATCCGTTGCGGTCGGTGTTCCCGCGCGAGTGATCAAGGTGGGCACAGTAGCAGAAGACTTTGCAGAGTCCACCTGGGTGGACCAAGCGGAGTTGAACGGCGTTCAGGCAAGCGGCCCGGCCGGCAAGCCCGTCTCGTTTCAAGAGACGGGCTTGTTGTATTCACAAAGGGGACTGCATCGCGTTTGTGCTGGACATCGTGACACCCGGCTTGACCTGTCAATTGTTCGGGACTCTCAGTCCCACGGTCGTCCGGTACTCTCAAGTTGGAACTACACCACTTGGCCCTCTCCTTCTCGTGAACATCCCGGGTTTGACAGAGGCACTCACGCTGGAATCGCGCCCCCGATTTGTTGCCCGATTTGTTGCCCAAATACATGGTGACTGTTGGTACTCGTTGGTACCTATTGGGACTCGCCGCAGCTCCGCTGTACCAACGAGTCCCAACGAGTCCCAATAGTCACAAGCACTTTCAGGATTCGAATTCCCTTGGGGGCACCATAAAGCCGCAGGTCAGAGGCCTGTTTGGGGCCATTTTGGGAGCAAAATCGGGCTACAATTCTCTTCCCGCCGAAGGTGGGCGCTGGGTGAAGGCGCAGCTCAGAGGGTGTGTAGACGCCTTCATGCGACCCAATCCCAGTCCCTTGTGCCCCCGTGAAGGCAACGAAGTGTCCCCGGTCGTCGGAATGGCGGTTAGAGGGTCCCTGTCGACGCGCTTCTGGACGGTGGCATGGCGAAGAAGCCTAACCCAGATCACACGCTTTCGACCTCGAATCCCGCCGCATTCACCGCTGAGAGAATCACATCCGGCCCCACCTGAGTCTCGTCATACATGACGGATGTCGTGCCCTTCTCGAAGTTCGCGATGACTCCGATGACTCCAACCGCTCCGATGAGCGCTCGTTTCACGATTGCGGTGCAGCTGTCGCACATCAAACCAGGGGTCTTGAGCTGTATCGCCTTCATGCGGTGACTCTCCCTATTCTGGTCCGGTTGACTACTCTTGCGAGTGATGTCGAGAGCATCGGCTGGTTGCGGTCGAAGGTCAATACAGGAGAACGCACCAAAACCAGGGGAAATGTGCGGAATGTGTGACATGCCCGCACGCCGGGTCCTGCCCCTTCGCCTAGGTGGTCCGCAGTAGCTTCGATTGCCTGGCACAGCGGAACCTACAAACTGACGATGCGCGGGGCCTAGTGAGATGGGAGACCCGCCACGGCACAGTCAACGCCATCGAGTGGTCAGCAGCCTCCAGAGCGAGTGAAGAGGAAGTTCCGGATGCTTGGCACCGCAGCGATGCTGCTTATCCGCCCGCCATGACGGCGCATGCAGGAGACGGCTGGTTTGGAGATGGGCATATAGCAGTTAGGGGATAGGAGGGTCTTGTGAAGAGAAAAGGTATTCTTTGGGCCGGACTCGCCTTCGTGATCGTCGGGATACTCGGCATGACCGCGCTTGTGACACTCCAGACCGGAGGGTCTTCAGGATTTGCGCCGAGTTGGAACATGGACGCCATGTTCATCGAACAGATGATCCCTCATCACGAAGACGCGATCGCCATGGCCGAACTTGCGTTGACCCGGGCAGACCACGACGAGGTGAAGCGGCTCGCCGAGGATGTCATCCGGACGCAAAGCGCAGAGATCGAACAGATGCGCAGGTGGTATCGGGACTGGTACGGCCGTGAGGTGCCAGAGCGCTCGCCCGGCATGATGGGCGGGGAGGTTGACCTTGAGCGACTCAAGAACGCCGAGCCATTCGATAAGGCGTTCATCGAGGCCATGGTGCCCCACCACGAGATGGCCGTGATGATGGCGCAGATGGCTGGTAGCGGGACCGACCACTCGGAGCTGCGCGACCTCACGCAGTCGATCATTGAGACACAGAGCGAGGAGATAGACCGGATGCGCCAATGGCATGACGACTGGTACTGACGAAGGAGGGGCAACGATGATGTGGGGATATCCCGGTTACGGTGATGGCGTCGGCTGGCTGGGCATGGGGCTGATGATGTTCTTCGGCCTGCTGATCACGATCGGCGTCGTCATGCTGATCGTGTGGCTCATTCGCGGATCTGGCAGCGCAGGCCGCTCGACGTACAGCTCGGGAAGTATGAACGCCTGTGAGATCGCAGCCCAGCGCTATGCCAAGGGCGAGATCAGCAGTGAGGAGTACCAGGAGATCTGTCGCACCATCGGCCGGTGAAGGCGCAGCTGCGAGTTCATTGCATCGAGTGGGGCACCGGCATGCGACGAACGCATCGGAGCGCTACCCGCAGGCCGGCGTCACCTGGATGTCCGCTGTAGGCGAACCATGATGTTTACAGGCGGCAATCGTCAGGTGGGGCATGCGGACCACTCGGCTAATACGGCCAGATCCAGTCCCGGATCTCGGGCGGGTCATCGCCGTTCGCCTCTATGTACTCCCGGTGGTCGACGAGCTTGTCACGCACGAACTGGTGGACGTAGGCGACGCGGCCTTTCAGCTGCGGCAGTCGGTCGACGACGTCTTCGAACAAGTGGAAGCGGTCGAGGTCGTTGCGCACGCACATGTCGAAGGGCGTCGTCGTCGTGCCCTCCTCCTTGAAGCCGCGGACGTGCATGTTGGAGTGGTTCGTCCTGCGGTACGTGAGGCGGTGGATCAGCCATGGGTACCCGTGGTAGGCGAAGATGATCGGCTTGTCCTGCGTGAAGATCGCATCGAAGTCCTTGTCTGGCAGGCCGTGGGGGTGCTCCTCGGCCGGCTGCAGCGTCATCAGGTCGACCACGTTCACCACGCGGACCTTCAGGTCGGGGACCTCGCGGCGAAGGAGGTCGACAGCCGCGAGCGTCTCGAGAGTGGGGACGTCGCCGGCGCACGCCATGACGACATCGGGTTCGCCGCCCCCGTCGCTGCTGGCCCACTCCCAGATGCCGATGCCGGCGCTGCAGTGCTTGACGGCCGAATCCATATCGAGGAACTGCAGCGCGGGCTGCTTGCCCGCCACGATCACGTTCACGAAGTCGCGGCTGCGCAGGCAGTGGTCGGCCACTGAGAGGAGCGTGTTCGCGTCCGGTGGAAGGTAGACACGGATGACGTCGCCCTTCTTGTTCGAGACGAGGTCAATGAAGCCCGGGTCCTGGTGCGAGAAGCCGTTCTGGTCCTGGCGCCACACGTGTGAGCTCAGCAGGATGTTGACCGACGAGATGGACGCCCGCCACGGCACGTCGTGCTTGCTCACGTTCAGCCACTTGGCGTGCTGGTTGAACATCGAGTCGACGATGTGCACGAACGCCTCGTAGGAGTTGAACAGGCCGTGACGCCCGGTGAGGACGTATCCCTCGAGCCAGCCCAGGCACGTGTGCTCGCTCAGGATCTCCATGACGCGGCCATCGCGCGCCAGCTCGCCTCCGTCCGCGTCCTCGGGGAGGTACTCTGCGTGCCACGCCTTCTTGCTCACCTCGTATATCGCACCGAGGCGGTTCGATGCGGTCTCGTCGGGACCGAAGACCCGGAAGTTCGTGGGGTTGGCCGCCATGACGTCACGCACGAAGGAGCCGAGGACTCGCGTGGCTTCACCGAGCGTGCGCCCCGGCTCGGGCACGTCGACGGCGTAGCCCGTGAAGTCGGGGATCTTGAGGTCGCGGCGCAGCAGCCCGCCGTTCGCGTGCGGGTTGGCGCCGAGTCGCCGTGGGCCCACCGGAGCAAGCCCGGCGAGCTCGGGCACAAGGGCGCCGGCCTCGCCGAACAACTCCTCGGGCCGGTACGAGCGCATCCAGCTCTCCAATGCGGCCAAGCGCGCCGGATCGTCTCGCACGCGGTCGAAGGGGACCTGATGTGAGCGCCAATAGCCCTCCACCTTGTGGCCGTCGATCTCTTTAGGGCCGGTCCATCCCTTGGGCGTGACGAGCACGATCATGGGCCAGCGCGGACGGTCGTGGATCCCGCCGGTGCGGCAAGCGGTCTGGATGGCGAGTATCTCGGCGGTCGCGGCGTCGAGGGTGGCCGCCATGAGCTGGTGCGTCGGCTCCGGCTGGTCGCCCTCCACGAAGTACGCCTTGTAGCCGAAGCCGGAGAGCAGGCTCTCGAGCTCCTCGCGGGGGATGCGCGCAAGCACCGCGGGATTCGCGATCTTGTAACCGTTGAGGTGCAGGATCGGGAGCACCGCGCCGTCGGTCACGGGGTTCAGGAACTTGTTCGAGTGCCACGCGGCTGCGAGTGGGCCGGTCTCGGCCTCGCCGTCGCCGATGACGCACGCCACGATCAGGTCGGGGTTGTCGTACGCCGCGCCGAAAGCGTGGGAGAGCGAGTAGCCGAGCTCGCCACCTTCGTGGATCGATCCCGGCGTCTCGGGCGCCGTGTGGCTCGGTATGCCGCCGGGGAACGAGAACTGCTTGAACAGCCGCCTCATGCCCGGCTCATCGGCAGACACCTCGGGGTAGAGCTCGCTGTACGTGCCCTCGAGCCACGTGTTCGCCACGACCGCGGGGCCGCCGTGCCCCGGGCCGGTGACCAAGATCATGTCCAGGTCCTGTGCCTTGATGACGCGGTTGAGGTGCGCGTAGATGAAGTTCAGGCCCGGGGACGTGCCCCAATGGCCGAGCAGACGCGGCTTGATATGCGCCTGTGCTAGCGGCTCGCGCAGCAGCGGGTTGTCGAGAAGATATATCTGGCCGACGGACAGGTAGTTCGCCGCCCGCCAGTATGCATCGATCTGTCGCAGCTCCTGGTCCGAGAGCGGAGTCTTCGTTCCCGCCGGCGTCGTCGTCTTATCTATCACTGGTGTCGCCTCCAGATGTCATGCAGCGGTGGCCTTATCCGGCCGGTGCCACGGGTTCCTGATCGAGCACGCACGCCAAAGCCTGGCGCGCGATCTCCAGCTCCTCGTCGGTGGGTATGACGAGGAGGGCCACCGTGCTGCCTCGGCGCTCGATCTCTCGCTCACCCATCGCGTCGGCTTGGTTCCGTCGTTCGTCGATCTCGATTCCCAGCCGTTCGAGGTCGGCGCAGATGCGCGTACGGACCTCCGAATCGTTCTCGCCGATGCCGACCGTGAAGACGAGCGCGTCCACTCGCCCGAGCACCGCGTAGTAGGCGCCGACGTACTTCTTCGCCCGGTAGCAGAACATCTCGAGAGCGAGTCGGGCGTCTTGGTCGCCTTCGGCGACGAGGCGGTGTACTTCGCGCATGTCGCTCTCCCCGCACAGGCCGCGAAGCCCGCTCTCGTGGTTGAGGAGCCGATGCACGTCCTCGCGCGTACGGCCCGTGATCTCGCGCAGCAGCAACGGCACCGCGGGGTTGACGTCGCCACAGCGCGTGCCCATGACCAGTCCCTCGAGAGGTGTCATCCCCATGGACGTGTCGACGCTCTCCCCGCCGCGGATGGCCGCGACGCTCGCTCCGTTCCCGAGGTGGAGCGTGATGAGGTTGAGCGACTCGACCGGTCGGTCCAGAAGCGCGGCGGCTCTTCGCGCCACGTATGCGTGCGAGGTTCCGTGGAACCCGTAGCGGCGGATCCCGTACTCGCGTGCAAGTTGGCGGGGGAGTGCGTACTCGCGAGCGTACTCGGGGATCGTCCGATGGAAGGTCGTGTCGAACACGGCGACCTGCGGGACACGGGGGAGCCGCCGCCGCGTGGCCTCGATACCGGCGAGGTTGGCCGAGGTGTGCAGAGGTGCGAGCAGCGCGAGTTCCGCGATACCCTTGACGACATCGTCGTCTATCAAGACGGGCCGGTCGAACCGCTCGCCGCCATGCACCACGCGGTGGCCCACAGCGACAAGGTCCGCGCCGTTCGCGGCGATGTTCAGAGCGTCGAGGGCCGCGCCGAGCGCCTCGTGGTGGTCCGCTGCCCGGATCGTCCGCTCAACCCGGGCCCGCTTGCCGGCGCCGTGCGATTCCTGCCACAGCGATGCCGATGGTTCGCCGATACGCTCCACCTCGCCCTCGAGCAAGGAGCGCTCCTCGGGTCTCAAGGCGAAGAGCTCGTATTTGATCGACGAGCTTCCCGAGTTGAGCACGAGCATGTTCACGGCGATTCCTTCGTTCCGGCATGTGCCTCTCGCTGTGCGACGTCGGTCACGTGTCATACCCATCGAGCCGATGCACGATGTCTCCGACAGTGAAGTCGCGTGGAGGTTCGATCGTGAGCAGGAAGGTGATCCGATCGGGATGACCACGCTCGGCGTGATGATATGGCAGCTCGCTGCGCTGGTTCGGCGCGCTGATGTGAGCATCGAGCGTTCCATCGGGATACGCCGTCGACTGAATGCGCGAGCGGCGGAACTTGGCCTGGACTTCCAGCGGGCGGTTCTCTACTACGCGATGGAGCGGTTCCTCTTCCGACTGCCCAGACTTAGTGGTCCGATCGTCTCCCGATCAAGGGCGCCGTAATGCTGCGCCTGTGGGATGCCGCGGTCGCGCGGCCAGCAGGCGGAATCACAGGTAGCTCCCCGCAAACCCTGCACGGCGAAGGCCAGTCAGCACATGCGGGCAGGAACGCATCAATCGCCAGATGAGCTCCGAGCGATGATTCTCGACCATGAGCACCACCGGACCAAGGTTGATTCCGAAGTGGTGTGAGGAGGTCCAGCCTGCGCCGGCGGCGTCGGTATCCGCCGTGAAGGTGAGATTGAAGCTGCACCGGAAGCAGTACCTCCCCGTGACCTGTGGGTAGACGTCCTGGAAATGCCAGACCGTCGGAAGCACTATCGCGGGGTCAAACGGTAGGGAAGCCAGTACCGCCCACGGAGCTACCGTGCCATCGTCAGGCCCGAACGGTGCTCCTCTCGCTACGTAGCCGAAGAACGATCGCTCGATGCCGTCAATCTCCCGGGAGTGCCATCCGGGACCATCGCTCGCGGTGAGCGCCCAGAAGTTCCTCTGATAGCCGGCGAACTCACGAGGGTTCCGGATCGCGTATTCCTGCTGGACGCGAACCGCACGCCGACTGTTCTCGAAGTAGTCGATACCGCGCTCACGGGTGTAAGCATCCTGGATTCCTCGGAAGTCGATCCAGATGTGCGAGTACTGGTGAATGAAGAGCGGGCCGCCGTAGATGAGTTCGTAGTCGTAGATCTGCTTCCATTCGTATGTTGAGCACCAGGCTTCGTAGCTCTCCACCGGCAGTGGATGTGTGGGCGACCCGAGCCCGAGGATGTAGAGGAGGAGGGCCTCGTCGTAACCTTCCCACCGGTAGGGCAGGAAGCCAGATTCGGGCTTCCAGCCGTGGGTGATGGTGGCTCGCCCGTTACACGCCCACGGCCAGTCGACGCGACCGTAGATTCGCTCCGCCAGCGCACGGATCTCCTGTTCCTCCTCGCTGTCCCGATCGAAGAACATCGCGGCGGCAAGCATCCCGGCGAGCAGCAGACCCGTATCCACGGTCGACAGCTCGCAAGACTCGGCGCGGCGTCCCGTATCCATCTCGAGAAAGTGGTAGTAGAAGCCCTTGTATCCGGAGGCGCCCTGCCCTGTTCCCTGCTCGCTGTTCCAGAAGAAGCGCAACGCCGTGAGAGTCCGCTCGATAGCGTCGGCGCGTGTCATCCACTCGCGACTCACTCCTACGGGATAGACGGCTAGTGCGAAACCGACGGCAGCGATGCTCGCGGGGCTTCCCCGCTCGGTTCGGTCTGCGACAAGACCGTTCGCGGGGTTGGTCTCGTACAGGAAGTAGTCGAAGGCCTGACGTTGCAGCGCGTCCAGCCTCGCCTTGTCCATGCCCGAGGGGTTCGCATGGCCTGTGAGTGGTGGCAAGAGACCACACCTCCGCTGTTTTGATGCTCTGTGGCCGCGAGACGTCTTGGCCCCTCCGCAGGCCAAGCCCCAGATGATCCAAGGGTATAATATACCCTTGCAGGATGAGCGCACCAGGCACGGGCTGACGTGCAGCGGCCGTGCGCCTTGCATTCTCATATCGGAGGAGGCCGAGAGTGGAAGACGAGACTCGAGGAATGGAGCCCGGGACTCACAACACGCATGCCCGGCACGGCGCTGAACACTCGGCGGGTGGCCACCATGGTCACGAAGGCCATTCGGTGGCCGCTGAATCGACAGAACATCGAAGTCACGAGAAGGCACACGATAGCGGCCCGGAATCGGAAGAACGGCATGGCGGGGGGCATGCGGGCGGCGGTCGACACGAGGGTCATTCAGTCGCTGATTTCCGTCGACGTTTCTGGTGGTCACTCATTCTCACAATCCCTGTCCTCGCACTGACGTCAGAAGTTCAGGGACTCCTTGGCGCTCCTGACTCGATCACGTTCGCTGGACGGGATCTTGTCGTCTTCTCGCTAGCGACAGTGATCTATTTCTATGGTGGTTGGCCATTCCTGAAGGGTTTCGTCAACGATCTTCGCAACCGCACGGCGGGGATGATGAC
Organism: uncultured Coriobacteriaceae bacterium; assembly: GCA_964527045.1. Classification (GTDB taxonomy): domain Bacteria; phylum Actinomycetota; class Coriobacteriia; order Anaerosomatales; family Anaerosomataceae; genus UBA2286. Next base: position 10,569 of record CAZGNF010000024.1, read on the forward strand.
GCTGATTGCGGTGGCCATCTCATCCGCGTTCTTGTACAGCTCGCTCATTGCTCTGGGTGCCCTGCAGGGAGTCACGTTCTTTTGGGAACTCGCCACGCTGGTCGACATCATGCTTCTCGGTCACTGGATCGAGATGCGGTCAGTGGGCGAGGCGTCTCGCGCTCTGGAGGCACTGGCACGCCTGTTACCTGGCGAGGCCCACCTGCTGGGTGAAGACGGCTCCACGAGCGACGTACCCGTCGAGCAACTTCAACCTGGTGACCGGATACTCGTCCGGCCCGGCGAGAAGGTGCCTGCCGATGGCGAGATCTCCGAGGGCTCGTCGTCGATGAACGAGTCGATGCTCACCGGTGAGTCCAAGCCGGTTGAGAAGCGGCCGGGGGATTTAGTCATAGGCGGAGCGGTCAATGGCGACGGTTCCTTGACTGTCGAGGTGAAGAAGACCGGCAAGGACTCATTCCTCTCTCAAGTGATGGAGCTGGTTCGGCAGGCGCAAGAGAGCAAGTCCCGTACGCAGGACCTGGCGGACCGAGCGGCCTTCTGGCTTACCTTGGTCGCACTCGGTGGTGGCGCGGTGACGCTCTTCGCGTGGCTGGCGTTCGGGAAGGGGCTCGCGTTCGCACTCGAGCGCACGGTCACGGTCATGGTGATCGCCTGCCCTCACGCGCTTGGGCTCGCGGTTCCTCTGGTCGTGGCGATATCGACCGCCATCGCGGCCACGAATGGCCTTCTCATTCGCAGCCGGAGTGCCTTCGAGGACGCCCGAAGAGTGCAGTCCATCATCTTCGACAAGACGGGCACGCTGACCGAAGGCCGTTTCGGCGTGACAGATGTTCTTGTCTACGACGAGACACTCTCTCGAGAACGTGTGCTTGCTCTCGCTGCCTCGGTCGAAGCTCATTCGGAGCATCCAATCGCGAGAGGCATCTCGGAATCCGCAACGAATCCGCCGGCGGTGAGCGACTTTCGCGCGATTCCTGGGGTTGGTGCTGAGGGCGTGGTCGAAGGCCGACGCGTCAAGGTTGTGAGTCCAGGCTACCTGCGGGACAACGATAAGTCCGTCGAGGACCAAGGACGCGTTGACGAGCTGTCGGGCGAGGGGAAGACGGTCGTATTCCTCGTTCTCGACGATGCGGTGGTAGCTGCGATAGCGCTCGCCGACATCATTCGGCCGGAATCAAAGGCAGCGGTCGCGGCACTGAAGGATCTGGGTGTCCAGGCGATCATGCTCACGGGAGACAACCGTCAGGTGGCCGCATGGGTCGCCCGCGAGATCGGCCTCGATGACTACTTTGCCGAGGTGCTTCCGGCAGATAAGGCGGCGAAGGTCAGGGAGGTCCAGGCGCGTGGACTTGTCACGGCGATGGTGGGCGACGGCGTGAACGATGCACCTGCGCTCGCACAGGCGGATATAGGAATCGCGATCGGCGCCGGCACTGATGTGGCCATCGAGAGTGCGGACATCGTGCTCGTCCGCAGCGATCCGCGAGACATCCCCGCCGTCATCGGTCTGGCAAGAGTGACCTACCGAAAGATGATCCAGAACCTGGCATGGGCGACGGGCTACAACGTCATCGCGATTCCGCTTGCAGCAGGTGTCTTGTACAGCTTCGGAATCCTGCTGCCGCCGGCGCTCGCGGCGGTCTTCATGTCTGCGAGCACGGTGATCGTTGCCGTCAATGCGAGGTTGCTGCGTCTGCCGCCGCAGGCGCAAGCCGTTCGCTAGGCTTGGCAAGTCCTGACAGCGACGTATCGAGGCCGCCCTATGCCGCCGATGGAGGCGTCGTGGCACGGGAGGGTCTCCAAGAAGGGGCCGATATGGTGCGCATCGCCTCCAAGACCCTTCTGCAGGACAAGCTGCGCTTCGCCCTGAGCGCAGGAGGCGTCGCCACGTCCATCATGCTCGTGCTCCTGCTGTTCGGCATGTACCGGGGCGTGAACCGCCAGATAACCGCATACATCGACAACACCGGAGGCGAGGTGCTCATTGCCCAGGAGGGTACGCGCAACTTCCTCGGTGCTCGTTCGCTGCTTCCGCCAGGCACCGAAGAGGCCGCTTCTCAAGTGGAGGGTGTCCGAGACGTGGTTCCGATAGTCTCGCAGTACGCCGTCGTGGACGTTGGGGATCGTAAGGAGTTCTCGCTGATCGTGGGCTACGACCCGGCTCGCGGGGGCGGTCCATGGGACCTGGACACGGGTAGCGCTTCTTTGCGGGAGGGCAAGGCGATTGCGGATTATGCAGTATCCCGAACACGGGGGCTCGCGTTGGGAGACAGCGTCGAGATCCTCGGCTCGAGCTATGAGATCGCCGGGTTGTCCAAGGGGACCTCATCGTGGATGACAGGAACGTTCTTCTTGCCTTTCGAGGATGCTGCCGAGATCCTGGCGACCGAGGGCAGGCCCTCGTTTCTGCTGGTCACTCTACAGCCTGGGACCTCACCCGATGAGGCAGTTCAACGAATCGAAGCGCAGGTCAGCGGGGTGACGGCTTCGACCAGGAGCCAGATAGACGCGAACGACCGCCTGCTGTACGCGAGGATTCTTAACGGCCCGATGGGCTTCATGGTGCTTGTGGCGTTTCTGATCGGGACCGCTGTTGTTGGCCTGACGATCTACACGGCAACGCAGGAGCGGGCGCGAGAGTATGGGACTCTCAAAGCGATAGGCATACGCAATCGTCGCCTCTACGGGCTAGTCCTTCGGCAAGCCCTCATCGCGACCGTCGTCGGAAGCGTGCTCGGCGTCCTGCTCGCGCTGGCGGGCGCACTGGCCATTCCCGCACTGAATCCTCGCTTCGTCATCGCAATCGAGCCTGCCGCCTTGCTTGTCATGGCCGCTGTGTCCCTGCTGATGGGAAGTGCTGCCTCGCTTGTGCCCGCGAGAGCCGTCGCGCGCATCGAGCCGGCGATCGCATTCAGGAGGGCCGCCTAATGGCCGTCCCGGTCGCGCGAAGGAACCTGTTGCAGAGTCGCGTGCGTCTTGCGATCAGCGTAGGGGGCGTGGCCCTGGCCGCACTTCTCGTCCTCGCGCTCGACGGAGTCTTCGCTGGCTCGGCGCAACAGGTCACGGTCTTCATGCAAGAAACACCGTTCGATGTCGTGGTGTCCCAGCGGGGCGTGAAGAACATGCACATGACGACGTCGTTCTTCCCCGACGCGAAGCTTGATGAGATCCGCAGGGTCGAGGGCGTCGAATCGGCTGACCCAATCTTGTTCACGACCACGTTCTTGATTGCCGGTGATGCTGCGAATCAGCGGGCCTTTGCGTATCTGATCGGATACGAGCCGGGCGAGCTGGGAGGCCCCTGGGATTGGGGGGGCCTCGACGTGATGCCCGGTGATGACGAGATCGTCATAGACGAGCGGGTGGCAAGAGACCTTCAGGTTGAGATCGGGGACACGATCAAGGCAGCCGGCAAGGACTTCAAGGTCGTTTCGTTCGCTCGTGGAACGACCAGCATCATCAACTCCATAGCCTTCGTCTCGTTCGACGGCTTTGAGAAGGCCCAGCAGGTGGGCGGTGTGACGAGTTTCGCGCTGCTGCGAGCTGCACCAGGAGTGACCGCAGAAGGGCTGAAAGACGAGTTGCGCGGGCAGATCGAGAACGTCACGGTCCAGACACGCCGGGAGTTCGCGGACAACGAGCGCAGGATCGTGAGCGACATGAGCATCGACGTCATGCGGATGATGAACGTGATCGCGTTCATCATCGGCCTTGCCGTGACGTCGCTGACGGTCTATACCGCCACCCTGGCCAAGGTTCGCGAGTACGGTGTGATGAAGGCGCTTGGGGTGAAGAATTCGAGGCTCTACGGACTTGTACTCGAACAAGCGGCGATGACGCTCGGTCTGGGCTTCTTGCTGAGCGTCGCGCTCGCGCTCC
>CAZGNF010000024.1:14460-18195 GCA_964527045.1 uncultured Coriobacteriaceae bacterium
CTGCAAGGCGTTCTGCTTTGGATGGAGGCCGTGATTCCGTTGGTGATCGAGCCCGCATCCGTGCTGCGTGTCGGGCTGAGCGCGTTCGTACTCGGGCTCATCTCGGCGGCACTGCCCATCGCGAGAATCGCCGGTATCAGGCCCGCGGAAGTATTCAGGAGATGACCATGGCGGAACCAGCAGCCCCGGTGGTAAGAGCCTCGCAGGTGACGAAGGTGTTCGGCGAAGGCGACACTCGCGTGCAGGCCCTGCAGGGCGTGGACCTCTCCGTTAAGGCGGGGGAGATGCTTCTGATCATGGGACCCTCGGGGAGCGGCAAGACCACGCTCCTGTCCGTACTGGGTGCCCTACTTCAGCCTACGACCGGAACCATCGAGATCGCTGGTGAGGAGATTAACGGCCTCACCGAGAGGCAGCTGCCTGATCTGCGCATCCGACTGCTGGGGTTCATCTTCCAGGACTTCAACCTGCTGTCAGCTCTCACTGCACGTGAGAACGTAGAAGTCGTCATGGACTTCGGCGGCAAGGCTGGTTCCTACTCGAGACAGCGAGCCGTCGACCTGTTGACCGAGCTGGGTTTGGAGCGGCGACTCAACTTCCTCCCTGAGAAGCTGTCAGGCGGAGAAAAGCAGAGGGTCGCCATCGCAAGGGCTCTCGCGAACGACCCGGTAGTTCTGCTGTGCGACGAACCGACCGCGAACCTCGATTCCAAGATCGGTCACGACGTCATCACTCGGCTGCGATCCATCGCGGATGAGCGCGGCAAGGCGGTGATCATCGTCAGCCACGATGACCGCATACGGCCGTATGTGGACAGGCTGCTATGGCTCGAGGACGGCCGGTTCAAGCAGCGGCCGGCAGACAACGCTTCGCCATTCTAAGGTCGTCAAAAATCACCTGACAGCCCGGACTACCAGCACGCTCATGTCATCGCGTTGCTGTTCTACTCCGGCTGCGGCCATCAGGCCGTCCGCCAGTTCAGCGGCCGTTGAGGCCGACGATGCCTCCAGAAATGACTCGATTCTCGACCGGTCGCCCCGAAAGCCCTCGCTGTCGGTGATGCCATCGCTGTAGCACGTGAGCCTCGAATCCCCCGAGAAAGGGACTACTGTCTCCTCGGCTTCGAGATCGGCTGTCACACCGAGTGGCAGGCCCGAGGGTGTGAGCAGGCGAACGACGGACTGGTGTGCGCCCGTGATGTAGCCCGGCTCGTGTCCAGCATTCACAAAAGCGAGCCTCCCGTTTTGGATGAGACAACACAGCATTGTGACGAACATCTCGGAGGGCAGCGATGCAAGCATTCCTCTATTGACGCGAACGATGACATCATGCGGTGCAGGCGACTCGTCGACCGCTTCGTTGATCTTGCTCTGGAGCATAGAAGCGAACAGCGCGGCGGATACGCCCTTTCCAGATATGTCGGCGATGCAGGTGAACAGACCTTGATCGGTGCTCCTAATGAGCACCTGGTCACCACCCAACTCACGCGACGGCTTGGATCGCACGGCCACATCGTATGGGCCCTCTGTCGAGACCAGGTACCGTTCAGCGACCGCATCGTTCAGACGACGCGCAAGGCCGAGCTCATAGTTCCGGCGATCATTCAAGCTCCGGATGGCGTTGAGTTGCCGCTTCAGCAGCGCGGTCACGTATGCCGCGAAGGAGTACGTCAGCAGGTGGGTCGAGCTATGGAAGACCAGCGTGCTCCAGTGCACTGAAGGGTGCAATACGAAGTCAGCTGACAGCGCGGCGAGGGCGACGGTGATACCTGCCAACAACCCGAACCAGTAGGCTGCGAGTACAACCGGGACCAGATAGAGACCGGATACGTCTGGCACGAAACCGGTTATCGAGTCGATTGCATAGACCACAGCGGTGAGCGCCAGGACGAGTAGCGCCTGAGCGATGAACTTCTGTCTCACGGGGTACCTCCTGTCCTAGGAGTACATCCCCACTGTCGGCAGTGGAGGGCGTCAGACTGCTGGACGTCTTGCGGCCGAGACGGTGGAAGTCGGAAGGAGTGTCCTGTGAGCAGCGGCATGGTTCGCGTGGCGGTTAATGGATACGGCGTCATCGGTAAGAGAGTCGCGGACGCTGTGAGCCTACAGGAGGACATGGAACTCGTCGGAGTCGCTGACGTGGTTCAGGATTACCGCATACGCGTGGCGGCGGAGCGCGGGTACGCGATCTACGCATCGGCCGAGGATCGACGCGGCGCGATGGAGGAGGCCGGCATCCCCGTCGCGGGGATGTTGCACGATCTGCTGCGAGACGTGGATGTCGTGGTGGACTGCACGCCGAAGGGAATCGCCGAGCGCAACAAGGAACACTACGAACGCCACGGCGTGAAGGCCATCTTCGAGGGCGGAGAAAGCCACGACCTCACGGGACTGTCATTCACAGCTCAGGTCAACTACGCCGAGGCGCTCGACAAGCAGTTCGCCCGGGTTGTCTCGTGCAATACGACTGCGCTGTGCAGAATGATGCACCCGCTCATGGAGCGCGGCTGGGTCAGACGCGCACGGGCTGTTCTCATGCGCCGCGCTACCGACCCGTGGGAGAGCCATAAGAACGGCATGATCAACACCGCCGTGCCCGAGACGAAGGTGCCGAGTCATCAGGGACCCGACGCACAGACAGTGCTCAGGGACCTCGACATCACGACGATGGCCGGAGCTGGTCCCTACGACTCGAGCCACCTCCACTTCGCGATGGTCGAGACGACGACGGCGGTCTCTCTCGATGAGCTGCGGCACGCGCTCTGGCTCGAGCCGCGTATCGCGTTCGTGCACGCGACTGACGGCCTCGTGGCGCTCAACTCCGTGATCGAGCTCATGCGCGACCTTCGTCGGCCTCGCAACGACATGTGGGAGGTCGGGGTCTGGGAGGACGCGCTGGCTTCCGATGGACGAGAGCTGTATCTCACCTTCCAGGTTCACAACGAGGCAATCACTATCCCGGAGAACGTGGACTGTATCCGCGCCCTCACAGGAATCGAGCGCGATGGTGCGGCCTCCATCGCCAAGACGGATGCAGCTCTGGGTGTCATGAAGAGCTTCCTGCCAGCGACATTACGCGAAGAGGAGTCGCACCGCCGTATGGGTGAGAACTTGCGCGAGGATGAAGCCGCCTTCATGGCCGAGGGCTTCAAGGGCGCTGAGGAGCCGACCGAGGCGGTGCCGACGTCCGCCCAGGGCGGTTCCTGCTGCGGGTAGTGCAGGTATTGTCGCGCCGCCGATGACTGGCCTGTCGTTCGTGGGCTTCACTCAAGGCGGTGGCGGGGCGCTCGTTCATGGCAAGGCGGAACTGAGCATGGACCCGGACTCGGTGACTCTGGTTGCGTGCCCCATACGCCACCGCGGTGCCATCGTGCTCTCCTACATCGGCGTGGTACTCATTCTCATGGCTGGCTTCCTTTTGGCGATGCCAGGCTCACTGGAAACTCGCCCTGGTGGTGGGAGTCATCGCCGGAATGCTCGCCGTGGGCACCTTCTGGATGCTTCGCTCATCTGGCGGCGATCCGCGCTCCATGAGTCTCCCCATCACAGCCGTGTCGCTTGCTAAGCGCAACAGCCGCGTGGCCTTCTTTGACGCCGCCTTCGATCCTCAGTTGCGCGTCGGTCGGTGGATTCTCGTTGCCGCTACTAACGACGACGCGGAGGCAATCGCATCGGCCCTGACGACAGCCAGCGGATAGCGAGGGGCTAACCGGCGCTGCAAGCTAACGCGCCAGGC
>CAZGNF010000025.1:0-17659 GCA_964527045.1 uncultured Coriobacteriaceae bacterium
GTCCATCGGCGGCGTCACGGGTTCCGAGGAACTCGAAGGTCCGACCGGAGGAGCACACGACGCGTCCGCGTCGATCCAGGAGAAGACGGCGTTCCTGCCGGACTACGGCTTCAAGGACGCGGCCGAGTCGCAGGCGAACGCCGGGACGAGCACCTCAGGCATCGTCGGCGGCGCGATCACGCTCGGCGTGGCGGGCCTCATCGGCTTCGCGCTCAAGAAGCGGAGCGCTGCACGTTCGGTTGTATAGCGCGCGACGGGGGCGGAATTGTATCCCTGCCCCCTCGCAGTCGTCCCCTCTCGGCGGTATGCTTGCATCATCACAGTGCAGTTCTGCATATCCCAGTGCGAGAGGAGCCTGTAGTGGCACGCGAAGACACCTTCCGAGAGGCGCGAAAGCATCTTGAGGGACTCTCGGACGAGGCGCTCGAAGCGCGCTTCTGGGACCTCGCGCAGCAGTGCGTGGATCCGCTCGTGGAGCTGGCTCGCACGCACACATCGCCGTCGATCGAGCGCAGCGTCCTCATGCGCATGGGCATCGACTCGCGCACCTGCATGGCGGTCGTCACCGAATGCGAGACCCGCGGGTTCCTCGGCCATGGCGCCGGGCACGTCGTCTACCTCTGCATGCAGGCGTGGAGCTGCGACGCTCCCGCCGCTGCCGCCCGACTTGCGAATGGCGAGGGCTGGGACATCCCTGCCGAGAAGTTCGGGGGCGCGCGATGAGCGACATGCTGCCGCCGCTCGACCCGTGCACCAAGATCGACGTCCAGTCGCTCCTCGACGGGCTGGAGCACTACCGACCGCGCCGCCACGGCTGGACGTGGCGCAAGCAGGTCCCGGGTCAGAAGATGTACGAGTTCACGTACCACGAGACCTCCGAGCCGCTCAAGCAGAGCGTGCCGCTGCCGGCCGCGCACTACTTCGACAACATCGACCCCCAGCCCGACTGCGTGGTGACGACCGAGATCGCCTCGGGCAGGCCTGAGGACGATATCCGACGCATGCGCATGGCCGCGTGGCACGGAGCCGACCACATCATGGTGATTCGCACCGCCGGGCAGAGTCACATCGACGGCCTGCTGGAGGGCACCCCCGAGGGCGTCGGCGGCATCGCCGTCACCCGAAAGCAGTGCCGCCTCACGCGCCGCGCGCTCGACCTCATCGAGGACGAGGTCGGCCGCCCCATCAACTACCACAGCTACGTGAGCGGCGTCGCCGGCCCGGAGATTGCCGTGATGTTCGCCGAGGAGGGCGTGAACGGCGCGCACCAGGACCCGCAGTACAACGTCCTCTACCGCAACATCAACATGTACCGCAGCTTCGTGGACGCCGCGGTCGCCAAGCACGTTATGGCCGCCGCCGGCATCCTGCAGATCGACGGCGCGCACAATGCGAACGCCACGGCGGTCCGCGCGTGGAAGGTCATGCCCGAGCTGCTCGTCCAGCACGCGATCAACTGCGCGTTCAGCCGCTCGGTCGGCATGCCCGCCGAGCAGATCGCGCTTTCCACCGTGCCGCCGGACGCGCCGCCCGCGCCGTGCATGCGCATGGACCTGCCGTACGCGATCGCGCTCCGCGACCTGTTCGGCGAGTACAAGATGCGCGCGCAGCAGAACACCCGCTACATGGAAGCCGATGGCCGAGAAGCCACCGTCTCTCACGTGCTCAACCTCATGATCTCCCGGCTCACCTCGGCAGATATCCAGAGCACCATCACGCCGGACGAGGGCCGCAACGTGCCGTGGCACTACAACAACGTCGCCGCCGTGAACACCGCGAAGCAGTCGCTGGTGGGCATGGACGGGCTGCGCGAGGTCGTCAAGATCGACCGCGAGAACCCCGAGCTCAAGGCCCGCGTGCGCGAGCTCAAGGAGCGTGCGGTGCTCTTCCTGGAAGCGATGATCGAAGACGGCGGCTACTTCGCCGGCGTGGAGGACGCGTACTTCGTCGACTCGGGCGAGTATCCCGAGACGCACGACGACGGCATCGCCCGCGATTCACAGGGCGGTGTGGCCGAGGGCACGATCGTGCCGCGTGCTGATGACTACATGGCGCCGGTCTGCCACCACTTTGGCGAGAACCACCTGCCCGAGGGCGTCGCGCACGCGTGCGACCTCATCGGCGGCTGCACGCTCTGCGATGACTCGCGGGTCCCGTTCACGGACGAGCTCGATCCCGAGGACAACGTGAACATGCGGCTTACACAGACTGCAGAACTGCGAGAGCGCGGCCTCATCAAGCCGGAGGTCGAGTGGGCGGGCGACGGCATCGTGGCCGTCACGATGTTCCTGCCGGTCTCGGACCGCATCGCAGAGGCTGCGGCACTCGAGATCGGCCGCTCGATGAACCTCTCGGATTGCGAGGTCATCAACAAGCAGGTCATGCACCCGGCCGAAGGCACGCTCATCGAGCTCAAGGGCCGGTTGGACCTGGCGATCGACCCGGCGACGCTCGTGATCCCGGATCTGCCAGAGGTGCTCACCGACGAGGAGATCCGCGACTTCGTGCACGAACGCGGCCTCACAGCGGTCGCTGCCACCGTGGGCGAAGACGAGCACTCGGTAGGCATGCGCGAGATCATCGACATCAAACACGGCGGACTCGAGAAGTGGGGCTTCGGCGTGACGTACCTCGGCACGAGCGTGCCGGTGGAGAAGCTGCTCGACGCCGCCATCGAGCATGCGGCGACCATCGTGCTCATCTCGACGATCATCACGCACGGCGACATGCACCGCCGCAATATGGAGAAGCTCGCCGACCTCGCTGCCGAGAAGGGCGTGCGGGACAAGCTCATCCTCATCGCCGGCGGCACGCAGGTGACCGACGAGCTTGCCTGCAGCTGGGGCATGGACGCCGGTTTCGGCCGCAAGACGCACGGCATCGACGTTGCGAGTTTCGTGGTCAAGACGATGCGCGAGCGAGGGCTGTAGGCGGCCTCGACCAGCTTAGGCAGCAACGAATCCGGCAGACGGTCGCCGGTACTGGCGAATGCGTTCGCCTTAAGGCAGGATAAGCGTGCGAGGTTCTCGCGACCGGGCGACCGTCCGACAGATGCTGTGAAGAGGGGACACCATGGCTCACTGTGTGCAATGCGGCGCGACGATTGCCGACGACGCGGCCTTCTGTGCTTCATGCGGGGCGGCTGCTGTGCCCACCGCATCGACGCAGACATCTGCGCCAACGCGCTCGGGGAGCACGGCACCGCTTCTGATCGCGATCGTGGTTCTGGTGGTCGTGGTGCTCGCAGGCGGCGGCTGGTTCCTGAAGGGCTACCTCGACGACAAGGCGACCGCCAAACGCGCCCGCTCGCAGGCCGAGGTCGCTGCTGACTTCGTCGAAGGCGCATTCATCGCCTACGATTCACGACTCGTCGCGAAGTCCGTGTCGCGCGATTACGCTGACAAGGCTGATGAAGTTGTCGAGGGCAGTCCCGATGATGGCTCGAAGGTCAACCGCAAGTGGGACGGCGATGTCCTTGTGCTCTCTGTTAGGGACGCCGACAACCCATACGAGGTGATGATCGAAGCCGACGGCGACAAGGAGAGCGCCGAGGTGACCATCGATGTCACCGGCGAGAGCGAAGCTCAGTCGCTCTTCATGACCGTCGAGCTTGATGGTAGTCGCTGGATCGTCGTGGAGTTCAACGGCACATCGATCGCGGCGATGTTCGGCGATGAGGATTCCTCGGATGGCTCCTCGGGCAACTCGGGGGAGCGTGCCTGCCAGGCAAACCAGCGCACCATCGAAGGCGCAGTCCAGCAGTACCTTGCGTCGGACGAGTACAACTCGATCGACGACATCAGTGGTGGTTTGGACTACTCGAACTACCTGATCGGCGACTACATCAAGGACGTGCTCTACTGTCCCTCCGATGACTCGTCCACGTACTACATCTACGAAGATGGAACCACCGATTGCCCTACCGGGGTGCATGAGCACTTCTAGGATCTGCGACCGTTCATCGGGCGTCGGTCAAGCGCCCGGTGACCCAGCCCGATGGAAGAAGCAATAACCTACGGTCGACGGGGGTGTGTCCGGTGGGAGGGCATTCTGGTTCTTCGCGCTTTACGCGCGTTATTCTGGTCGCTGCGATAGTCGTCGCGTTCCAGCCGCTCTCGCTCGCCAAAGCCGAGACGAAGCCGCTCGATGTGTCACCGACGATGGTGCCGGCAAGCATGTCGCCCCAGAGCACGCGGGTGGGCGGGCGCGACCGGTTCGATACGAACGTGGGGCTCTCGCAGGAGGGCTGGGAGACATCCGAGTACGTCGTCGTCGCAAGTGCTCGCACCTGGCCGGACGCACTGGTGGGCACGGTGCTAGCTGCCGCGCTCGATGCGCCGGTCTTGCTGGCTGAGCCGACGGGGGTTCCGGCGGTTGTTGCCGATGAGATACAGCGCCTTGAGGCGACGCACGCAATCATCCTCGGCGGAGAAGCGGCGCTTTCGTCGGCCGTCGAAACCGACCTGGAGGCCGCGGGCGTGGCGGCGGCCAACATCGAGCGCATCGCGGGCGCCGACAGGTACGAGACCTCGGCGCTTGTGGCCGATCGAGTCGTTGAGCTGTCCGGGCAGCCCGGTTGGGCGGTCATCGCCACCGGCGAGAACTACCCCGATGCGCTGGCGGCATCGCCGTGGGCGGGAGCGCTCGGCGCACCGATCCTCCTGACACGTGCGAGCAGCGTACCCGCGCAGACGCAGGCCGCGCTCGATGATGTCGACCCCACGGCCGTGCTGGTTCTCGGCAGCGAGCGTGCCATCACACAGGATGTGCTGGACCAGCTCCCGCCATCGTGGCGTGTTGGCGGTGCGGACCGCTACGAGACCGCCCGGCTCATGGCCGAGTTTGCCTCGGACTACGACTTCGACTTCGACAACGTCTACGTGACGAAGGGTACCGACTGGCCCGACGCGCTTGGCGCAGGCGCGCTGGCCGCCAAGACTCGCGGACTCATCATGCTCACGCCGTCTGACCATCTCGATAACGACACCCTGGGCTTCTTCAACGGGCATTGCTCCAGCATCGAGCAGCTTCGCTTCGTGGGTGGGTACGCGGCGATATCCTCGGACGTCGCATATCAGATCCTCCTGGCGTCTGAGACGCGGATGGATACTGACGAGGTCGTGCTCATTGCGGGCGATCTGCTCGGCTCGTTCCAGTCAGCGACACCCGACTCGGTCACCTTCTCGGACAGTGCGATCGCGCTCGATCGCGTTCAGGTCGGCAAGATCCTCATCCTCAACAGCGCGGCTGTCATCGATCCCGAGCAGCCGCTCACGCATGGATTCGTCCGCCGGGTGCTCGGCGTGGCAGTTGAGGGCGGGACGGTCGTGGCACAGACCGAAGACGCCGCCATCACCGATTTCCTCGAGAAGGGCTCGGTCGACATCAACATCGACCCGATTCAGCCGCAGGACATCGCGAACCAGGCGTTGCTATCGACGCAGATAGAGGAGGCCAACGCTGCCGGTCGACCAGTCGAGATAGCGTCGGGTGTGAGACCAGCGATGGCATTCACCCATCACTTCGAGGACGAGCGGAATCTGTGGCACAACGAGGCTGAGACCGCGTCGCTCGATTCGACCTTGACGGTAGACCTGACCGTGGTCGCGGACCTGCAGATGGCGATTAGCGGCTGGTCGGTCCAGGCGGTCGGGATGCTGCTGTTTGTCAACGAGAGCATCGGCGCTGAGCTCGGGTTCAAGTGGGCCGATGAGCTGACGCCACAGGAGTTCACGCTCGCCGAGATACCCCTCGGCTTCTGGGGATTCGACATAGGCCCGCTCAACCTGAGCATCGGCGTGCAGGCGAAACCTGTCGTTGGCTACGAGCAGGTCACCGGAGAGTTCGACTGCCAGTTCAAACTCACGCAGTACTTCACCGCGGGCATGCGGATGATCTACATCAAGGACGTGGGGACGACGGTCGTCCATGACTCCAAGTCCGGCTTCGACACCACATTCGATGCGCACGGCAAGGCAACCGCACGGCCGTATGTGGGGATCAAGGTCGAGGTTGAGATATGCGGCAGTGATGCGAACACCATCTACATGATGCCGGATGCGTATCTCTGGGCGCAGGCCGAAGGCGAGTTCCATGCCTGGGACAACTTCGAGCACACGTCGGGTCAGCTTGATGCGTCGCTCGAGTTCGGCGTGGAATGGCGCGTGGGCTACAGCGTCGACCTCTTCGGCCTGTGGAGCAACAGCGATTACTACGCGGCCAACATCTACAGCAAGACGTGGACGTTCGGCGTGGGATACACAGACTGACGCTGTATCGACGAGGACTTATACAAAGCCAAGAGTGCAATAAGTCATACTTTACTTTGGACGTAGCACAGTATACGTTGGATCCATGAGATTCACTGACACGACAGAACACATCTTCGGGAACCGCAGCAGAGTACGGGTGCTGCGGCTCCTGGCTGGCGTCTCGGTCCCGCTGAACGCATCGCAGATCGGTGCTCGTACCCGTCTGTCGCAACCCGCGGTGGTCACGGCGCTCAATGACCTTGCGGCGCTCGGGATTGTCGCCAGCAGCCCCGCGGGGCGCGCCTGGGTCCACTGGATCGTCGAAGACAACGTGTACGTTTCGGAGATGATCCGGCCGGTATTCGAAGCCGAGCGGGCGATTCCTCAGGAACTCCTGACCGACCTCAAGGAGACCTTCGAAGGACCGGCTATCTCGGTAGTGCTGTTCGGCGGCTATGCGAGAAACGAGATCACGGGCACAAGCGATATCGATGTCGTACTGGTGGGCGAGGACGCTGCCGCGAAGGCCAGGCTACTGGTGTGCGCTTCAGAAGCTGCAGAGCGTTTCGCAGATAGGTGGGGCTCCACGCTCTCGCCACTCGTCTACGACCTTGAAGAAGCCGCATCTCTCGCCTCGCGAGCGCCGGATCTCTACTCGGCGATCGAGCGGGAGGGCATCGCAGCTTCCGGCCTCGAGCCATCCGGATGGGGACAGCATGCCCAAGAAGGCTGACGTGCGCGTGGTTCCGCGATCTGACGCCAGAGGATCGCTCGCCAAAGCCGAGGAGTTCCTGGGTGCGGCTGAAACCGCCGCGACAGGCGCGCAGTGGAACGCGTGCGGACTCGATGCTGTGCACGCCGGGATAGCCGCCGCGGATGCAGCACTCGCGGCCACCGCCGGATTGCGCAGCGTGTCGTTGGACCATGGGTACGTCGTGCGCCTTCTGGAGGCGAACGTGCCGGCCTTCTCGGCTCAACAGCGCCGACATCTTGCTGGTCTCCTTCAGATGAAGAACACAGTCGCGTACGAGAACCGCCCCGTGACGGAGACCGAAGCCCGGCAGTTGCTCGACCACGCGCGGCGTTTCGCGCGGTGGGCACGACAGGTCGTGGGTGACGCTCGTGCCTGACCTCCGCCACATAGATGCGCTCGTCGTCGAGATCGGGTCGACGACCACCGTCGCGACCGCGTTCGACGGGCTCGCGGGGTGGCCGGAGACGACACCGCTGCTGCTCGGTCAGGGGTTCGCGCCCACGAGCGTGGCGAACGGCGATGTCGGCATCGGGCTCGACGCCGCTCGCGCGATGCTTGAGGCGACGCTCGGGCCGCTTGCGCCGGAGATCACGCTCGCGACCTCCTCGGCGGCGGGCGGGCTGCGCATGACGGTGCACGGCCTCACCGCCAAGATGACGGCGATGGCCGCGCGCGAAGCGGCGCTCGGCGCGGGAGCGGTCGTGAAGTACCAGACCGCCGGACGGCTGCGGGACGGCGACCTGCGCGAGATCGACGCGGTGCGCCCCAACCTCGTGCTGCTTGCCGGCGGCGTCGAAGGCGGCGACACCGACGTCATCCTCCACAACGCGGGGCGGCTGACGGAGCTCTCCGCGCGCCCGATCGTTGTATACGCCGGCAACTCCGTCGTAGCCGAGGAGGCCCGCGAGATCCTGGAGCCCGCCGGCTTCCGCGTGCGGATTACACGGAATGTGTATCCGAACATCGACGAGCTTGACATTGTGCCGGCTCGCCACGTGATCCACGACGCGTTCGAGGAGCACATCACGCACGCGCCGGGCATGGAGCGCATCGGCACGTTCGTGAGCGGCAGCATCCTGCCCACGCCAGGCGCCGTGCTCATTGCCGCCGAGCTGCTGGCCGAGCACGAGTGCGACCTGGTCATCGTCGATGTTGGCGGCGCCACCACCGACATCCACTCGGTCACCGACGGCAGTCCCGAGATGGCCGCGATCGCCACCGACCCGCAGCCGCATGCGAAGCGCACCGTCGAGGGCGACCTCGGCACCTTCGTGAGCGCGGCGACCGTTGCCGAACTCCTACCCGCCGCCGAGCGGCCCAATCCGCTTCCACCCGCCGTGCCCACCACCGCCGAGGAGATCGCGGCCGCCTCGCTCTTGGCGCGAACCGCGACCGTGACGGCGATGCACCGTCACGCGGGCGGGCTCGCGCACCTGTACACGCCGAGCGGTCGCAAGACGGTCGCGCGCGGGCGCGACCTCACCGCGTGCAGGCTCATCATCGGCACCGGCGGCGCGCTTACCCGGCTGCCTGACGGCGAGGGGATGCTTCGCTCGGCGCTCGACCCGGGAAGCGGCGATAGGCTGCTGCCGCCCGCAGACGCGCGCATCGCACTCGATCACGACTACGTCTTTGCCGCCTGCGGTGTGCTCTCGACCCGTTTCCCTGCTGAGGCGGTCGTCGCGCTCATGCGCGCGAGCGCCAGACTCTAGGAGACATCGATGCTCTCTCAAGCCACTATCACCGTCGACCTCGCCAAGATCGCCGATAACGCCCACCGCGTGGTGGATGCGCTTGGTGGCCGCCAGGTCGTGGGCGTCACGAAGGTCACCTGCGGTTCGCCGGAGGTGGCGCGCGCGATGCTCGCCGGCGGCGTGAGCGCCCTCGGCGATTCTCGGCTGGAGAACCTCGCGGGACTGCGAGCGGCCGGCATCAACGCGCCCACATGGCTCATCCGCTCGCCCTCGCCGTCGCTTGCCGGGGACACCGTCCGGAACGCTGACGTGTCGCTCGAAAGCGAGATCGAGACGGTGTTGGCGCTCGACGCAGCGGCGGGAGCGCTTGGGAAGCGACACGCGATCGTCGCGATGGTGGACCTCGGCGATCTTCGCGAAGGCATGATGCCCGCCGATCTGCCGACGTTCGTCGACCGCGTGGGTGCGCTTCGCAATGTCGACTTGCTCGGCATCGGTCTGAGCCTCACGTGCTACGGCGCAATCGTGCCCGATGAGCGAAACCTCGCGGAACTGGTTGCGCTTACACGGTCTGCAGAAGCGCAACTCGGCCGCCGTCTCCTCATCAGCGGCGGTATGTCGAGCTCGCTTGATGCGCTCATCGACGGCGTGCTACCCGATCGCGTCGACAGCCTGCGCATCGGGGAGAGCATCCTGCTCGGCGTGAGCACGGTAACGCGCGAGCGGATTCTCGGCCTCCATACCGATGCGTTCACACTTGAGGCGCCGGTGATCGAGGTCTTCGAGAAGCCGAGCCTGCCGATTGGAACGAGCGCGCAGGACGCGTTCGGCGGGTTCCCGAAGTTCGAGGACCGAGGCGTGCGCAGACGTGCGATCTGCGCGGTCGGTCGCCAGGACGTGGACCCCGCCGGGCTTGTGCCGGTCGATCGGAACGTCGAGGTGCTCGGCGCATCAAGCGACCACCTGGTGCTGGACGTGGACGCCATGCCGGTTCCACCGCGCCTCGGCGATGCGATCGCGTTCGTGCCGAGCTACTCGGCCACGCTTCGGCTCTTTACCTCGCCGTACGTGCGGAAGGTCTTCACGACAGCAGAGTGAACAGCGCCCAGCCAACCGCGACGCCCACGGCCGCTGCCGTGACGTTCACGGCGATGTACATGCGCCCGCTCGTGCTGCCCGAGAACGACATCCAGCTACCCTGCATCGCGGGCACGATGGGCGAGAAGAGCGGCATCACGGCCATTCCCCAGAAGACGATGCCGCAGATGAGCCATGCGATGCCGCCAGCGCGGATGCCTCTGATGCCGAACTCGAGGAAGTTCGCGCCAATCGAGAAGAAGAGCAGCACCCACATCGGCATGAGCAGGTTGAAACCGTTCAGGTACCCGGCACCTCTCCAGTGAACGCCGATGAAGGCCACGCCGGCGAGGATCGAGATCGGTACCAGCCAGATCCAGTCGGGTGCCGGGTGTGCGATCTCGTACGGTCCGCCTGTGGCGACGAAGCCCGTTCCGGCGGCCATGAGCGCCCGTGTCGCGAAGAAGAGCAGCGTCACGCACGCTGCAAGACCGAGCGCGCCGACCGCGACGTAGATGGTGGCGACAAGCCGTCGCCGTCGGTCGATCTCGGTGCTCATGCTACTTCGCCACCATCCGGTACACCGCACCCCCGAAGTCAACCAGGTAGAGCTCACCGGCATCGTCTTCGCCGAAGCTCACGACGTTGTACGCGGTATCAGCCAGCTCGCGCGTCTCGAAGCCGAGCGCCGTGCGCTGGAGACCCCACACCCGGCCGCTCACGTAGTCGCCGTAGAAATACGTGCCCCACAGAGCAGGCTGAGCGCTCCCGCGGTAGACATAGCCACCCGTAACGGACTCGCCGGCCTTGTGGTCGTACTCAACAACGGGACTCGTGAAGTCGCCGCTGGCCGCCGCTCGTCCCGACGGGTATGGATGCGTGCCTTCGTACGCGTTCCAGCCGTAGTTCTCGCCACCCACGGAGTCGGCTGGTTGGAAGTCGATCTCCTCCCACGCATCCTGTCCGACGTCGCCGATCCAGAGGTCGCCCGTCTTCCGGTCGAACGAGAACCGCCACGGGTTGCGGAGTCCGTACGCCCAGATTTCGCGCGCAGCGCGCGGCGTGTTCGCGAAGGGGTTGTCCGGCGCGATGCCGTACTCGGTGTCGCGAACCGCCGTATTGTCACGCGCCACGTCGATGCGCAGAAGCTTGCCGAGAAGCACCGCAGTGTTCTGGCCATTGCCGTGCGGATCGCCGCCGGAACCACCGTCACCTGTTCCGATGTACAGATAGCCGTCGGGACCGAAAGCCAGCATCCCGCCGTTGTGGTTTGCATACGGCTGCTTGATCCTGAGCAGCACCTGCTCGGATCCGGCCACCGCTGAGTCGCCTGACGCGGTCATGCGCGAGATCGTTGTGGTGCCGTCCTTATCGGTGTAGTTGATGTAGAACAGGTTGTCCTCGGCGAAGGACTGCGAGAACGCCAGGCCGAGCAACCCTCGCTCGCTGTTGGTGCTCACCGCGCTGCTCATGTCGAGGAAGGGCTGTGTCGATCGGACGCCGTCACGGATGATCCACACGAGTCCCGACTTCTCGACGACGAAGAGCCGCCCGGAGCCGTCGCCGGCACTGGTGACGAAGAGCGGCTGCGACAGCCCGTCGGTCACGAGCTCGAAGCCGATGCTCATGTCGCCGAGCGGAGTGGGCTGCGGCTCGGCGGGTGCCGTGGGCTCGACGGTGGTCGTCGGCTGCGGCGTGACGACGACGGGCGTGCTTGCCGGCTTGCAGCCGATCAGGAGCAGCGCCATCGTCCCTGCGAGTGCGATCACGATCGCCAACCTGGGTCGCAGCATCGAGTCCTCCGATCTCGCCGAGGCGCGTCGAAACCGACCGCCACTCTCTATGTTCCCGATGACCGGCGCGCCACGCAATCGCATGTCACGGGCGTGTGGTACCGTTGCCGTCACGCCGTTCGATAGGGAGACCATGTCTGTTCGCACGACAAGCACGTCCACGACGCTCGCCGACGTCTTCGGTTACGCCGAGTTCCGACCACACCAGTCGGAGATCATCGACGCGATCATCGCCGGTAGCGATGCATTCGTGCTCATGCCGACGGGTGGCGGCAAGTCGCTGTGCTTCCAGATCCCGGCGCTCCACCGGCCGGGGACGGCTGTCGTGGTCTCTCCGCTCATCTCGCTCATGAAAGACCAGGTCGACGCGCTCTGCGCCAACGGCGTGGCGGCCGCGGTCCTCAATTCCTCGCTAGCCGCCGAGGAGTCCTCGACCGTGCTCGCGCGCCTGCGGGCAGGGGAGCTGGACGTGCTGTACGTCTCGCCCGAGCGGCTCGTGATGGACGGCTTCTTGCAGACGCTGGCACGCCTCGAGCTCTCGCTCTTCGCAATCGACGAGGCGCACTGTGTCTCGCAGTGGGGCCATGACTTCCGGCCCGAGTACGTGCAGTTGGGATGCCTTCGCGAGCGCTTCCCACACGTGCCGGTTGTCGCGCTTACGGCCACCGCCGACGAGCAGACGCGCACCGACGTGCTGCGGCAGCTCAACCTGCCCGATGCACGCACGTTTGTCACCGGCTTCGACCGCCCCAATATCCACTACGCCGCCGCCTACAAGACGAAGCCGGCGGTGCAGCTTGTCGAGTTCCTCAAGCAGCACGACGGTGAGTCCGGAATCGTGTACGCGCTCTCCCGCCGCCGGGTAGATGAGGTCGCCGAGAAGCTCCGCGACGCCGGCGTGCGAGCCGGTGCGTACCACGCGGGCATGAACGCGGCCGCCCGTGGTCGCGTGCAGGACGCGTTCATGGGCGACCGTCTCGACGTGGTTGTCGCCACCGTGGCGTTCGGCATGGGCATCGACAAGCCCGACGTCCGCTTCGTCGTGCACTACGACATGCCGAAGTCGATCGAAGGCTACTACCAGGAGACCGGTCGCGCTGGCCGAGACGGCCTTCCCGCCGAGGCGCTCATGCTCTGGAGCATGCAGGACGTCATGACCTCCAAGGGCTTCATCGACGCCGTCGCCAACGAAGAGCAGCGTCGCATCGAGACGCACAAGCTCAACTCGATGATCGCCTTCGCCGAAGCGCTGTCGTGTCGCCGCCGGGCGCTTCTCGGCTACTTCGGCGAGGAGCTCGTCGACGATTGCGGGAACTGCGATGTGTGCTCCGACCCGCCCGAGACGTACGATGCGACCACCGATGCGCAGAAGGCTCTCTCGGCGGTGTATCGACTCAACGAGCGGTTCGGCATGGGGTACGTGGTGGACGTGCTCCGCGGCTCTGAGGCGCAGCGCATCATGGAGAACGGGCACGATGCGCTCAGTGTCTACGGCATCGGTGGCGAGTACTCCAAAGACGAGTGGTCCTCGATCTTCCGGCAGCTGATCCACCGGGGTTACCTGCGGGTGGATGTGGCCGAGTATTCCACTCTCAAGCTCAACGCGACCGCCGCGGCCGTCCTGCGCGGCGAGGAGGACGTTCGCCTTGCGCGTCCGCCCGCCCCTCGTCCCAAGGCCGAGAAGGTGCCGAAGTCCGCCAAGCGAGCACGTTCGCTTGCGCTTGAGACCGACGCGCAGGCGGAGCTCTTCGAGCGCCTTCGTGAGCTGCGTCGCGGAATCGCCGAGGAACGCTCGGTGCCCGCCTACGTGGTGTTCGCGGACGCCGCGCTTGCTGACATGGCGCGACGCCAGCCGGCAACTCCCGAGGAGTTCCTGCTGGTGAACGGCGTGGGGAAGGCGAAGCTTGAGCAGTACGGTGAGGTCTTTCTGGCTGCGATCGCAGGGAGCTAGTCATCCGTCGGCTTTCCCGTGCGCGCTCGCCACACGAGCAGCGCGGCCATCACAGCGGCAAGCGCGAGGTAGAACACCGGATAGAACCACGCCGGCGCGGTGATCACGTCCTGTCGGATGCGCAGGAACCCGTTGCCGAGGCGGAACAGCGTGAACCCGATGCCGAATGCGAGGAACGGCACACCGTCGGCGATGCGACGGTGCATGAGCCAGAGCGCAAGCGCAGCCAGCAGCACCGCGGCGCTCATCTCGTAGAGCTGCGTCGGGTGGACCGGCTTCACCATCCCCATGAAGCCGAAGATGCCGGTCGTGCCCGAAATCAGCTGCTGCGACCATGTGGGGCTCCCCATGGGGAACGTCACGCCCCACGGCAGGTCGGTGACGACTCCCGAGCAACACCCGCGCAGGAAGCAACCGGTGCGCATCAGCACGACGCCCACAGCAAGCGCGGGCACGGCGCTGTCGGCGAGCCGCCAGACGGGCAGCCGCCACGTTCGAGCAAGCGCGATACCCGTGAGCGTTGCGAGCAGCAGTCCGCCGTAAAGCGAAAAGCCCTGGAACGTGAGACCCCAGATGCGCGAAGGATCGTCGGCGTAGAAGCGCCACGCCACGAAGAGGTCGAACACGCGAGCGCCGATGATGCCGGACGCAAGTGCGAGCGCGTAGAGCGCCCACACGCGCCGCCCGGGAAGTCCGCGTCGTGACGCGAACCACGCACCCACGATCGGTGCAAGCAACCAGGCGAGCGTGTAGAACGTGCTGTACGAGCCAAGCACGATCTCACGCCCGCCCAGCGAGAACGCGAGCAGGACAGGTCTCATCGCGGTCCGATCAGTCTGTGGGCGCGGGTTTTGTGAGCTTGAAGACCGCTTTCATCGTCCAACCGCTTCCGCCGGCGCTCATGGTGCCGTTCATCAGCAGGGTGTCGCCGGATCGGCTGGCGGTGGCAGTCATGCTCCGCACGCCTCCGCCGGCAGTCGTGAACGTGATGCTGGTGCCGGACATGCTGATGCCTACTGTCTGCGGCTCGCTGCTGGCTTCGCCGTCCTCGGCCATCGCGGACATATCGATGAACATCGCACCGGTCCCCTGGCCGGACTCATCCACCGTCACGTCCAGTGTCATCGGGAACGGTTGGCCCTTCATGGCCTCGAAGATCGCGGCGCTGCAGCCTTCATCCTCTGCAGCCTTCTGGTCGGTGATGGTGACGTCGGTGACCGTGAACGTACCACTCCACGCGCCGTTGATGTCGATCTGCTCGATCGTGATGATGCTCTTCGCGCCGTTCTCCAGGCGGGTGACGACGATCGTGCCCTTGTCGTCGGGCAACGTGACGCCCCACTCCACCTCTCCCGCCGCGCTCAGCGACTGCTGCGTCTTACCGCCGATGGCGCTGTTCTCGCCGAAGACCTCGATCTTGAGGTCCGCGCCTTTCTGACCCACGGCCCCGACGATTCCCTTGACCTTGTATTCGCCAGCCTCCCCCGTGACGGCGACTGCGTCCACGACGCCGAGCTTCTCGAGGTCCTCGGCCTTGAGCGGCGGCAACTTCTTGTCGGCGCGCATATCGTTGATCACTTTGAGCACGGCTTCATCAACGGCGAGTATCTTGCCGCCCATGTTTGCCGCGATTGCCTGGTCCGGTGCGTTGGGATCCTTCAGGTTCGGCACGCTGGTGCGGGCGGTCGCCACGAGGATCCGCTTGATGTCACCCGCATTGAGCTTGGGGTTGAGCGACTTCAGGATCGCGGCCGCCGCGGTCACGTGCGGGGCCGAGAAGCTGCTGCCGTCCTGCTCCTCTGCACCGCCCTCGCCCTTGAGGCCAACCACCGAGCCCGTGCCCGGTGCGCCGAGGGTGACCTCGTAGTTCTCGGTTGCCTTGTCGGCGTAGCTTGCCGTCTTGCCGTCTTTGTCGAGCGCTCCGACCGTGATCATGTTGTCGAGCGGCAGGCCGCTCGGGTAGCGCTTGGAGCCGTCCATGTCGGCGCCGCCATTACCGCCCGAGCAAACGAACAGCACGTCGGGGTGGTCGGCCGCCATCTGGGTGAAGAACCGCTTGTACGTCTCAACGTCCTTCGGGTCAGCGTTGCTGTTGCCCCACGAGCAGTTGATGACCTTCGCGCCCTTCTCTATCTGCTTGGTGATCGCCACCAGCGAGCCGATCGAGTAGGACTTGCCGTCGTACCACACCATCTTGGTGGGGTCGTTGGGGTCGGGTGTTGTGGTGGTATCGCCGTACTTGCCGCCGAACTGGTTGATCATGGAGATGGTGAGCTTCTTGCCGAGCGGACCGGCCACACCCGAGGGGCCGCCGTTATCCGGGTTGCCGCTGATGATCGTGCTCACGGCAGTGCCGTGGCTCCCCGCATCGTTCTTCGAGCCATCGTTGTGCGCTCCAGCGCTGGAAAGCTCACCCGCGTCCTTGTCGGGGAACTCCACGTTGACGCTACCCTCGAACTCGTTCTCCGCACCCTCTCCGGGCATGTAGATTCCATCGTCGACGACGCCCACCTTCACGTCGTTGAGATCCACGCCCGCACCCTTGATATAGGTCCACGCCTTGTCGACGCCCACGGCCTTGTAGCCGTCGCCCGCGCCACCCTCGTAGACGGGATCGTTGTAGGGACTCTGCCGAACGCCCCATATCTCGGCGTCTGAGTAGACCTGTGAGAGCGGGTAGGCGTAGTCGACCTTATCGGCGGCTTCCGCCTTGGTGACCGCTGCCACCAGGTCATCCTCGGTGGTTCCGCTGAATTCGACCTGATAGAGGTTGACGTACGCTACCTCGCCGACGATCGCGCCGCCGACGGCTTCGGCCGCCTTCTCGGCGTCCTTCCGAGAGGCGCCGTCGACCATCACCATGGCCAACTGGTTCGCCGGGACTTCGCCCCACTCGGCGGTCTTGATCAGCCTGGCGCGGTCCGGGACCTTCGCATCTGCGGTGCCGAGCGACGGGCCGTCACCCGCAAGGGGATTGCCGCCCTTACCGAACAGGAACCACGCTGCTGTACCGCCGCCGATCAGGACGACGATGAGCGCGACGATGATCGCGATGAGCGCGCCGCGCTTCTTGCGCGGGGGCTGCGGGGGAGCGGCGACGGGCTGGGCCGGGGTCTGCGGTGCATACGCAGTCTGTGTAACCGCTGAGGGTGCAACCGCAGGCGCGATGGGCGCGACCGGCTGCTGCGGCGTAACCGGCGCTGTCGGCGCCGCTGCCGGGAACAGGCCGGGAACCTTGTTCGCAGGCAGCCATTCGGGCAGCGTCGGATGCCACACAAGGTCCGTCGGCGGCACGACACCATCACGGGCAAGCGCGAAGAGCTGCTCCCATGAGTATGGGCGTCCCTGCGTTCCCGACGGATCGCTCGGTCGCCGAACGACCCAGCCTGCGTCCATACCCGGCGTGGTGGTCATCGTGTGCCTCCCCTGGCGTGTTGCCTTCCCCATGTGAGCGTGGCCCACGTGGCTTCATGCTAAGCGTCACGCGAGATGCCCTCAAGGCTTGCGCGTGGTTCTTCCGCCCATCGGCGGCAACGGCATGATGAGCGTCACACGAGCAGTAGCGCGGCGTCCCCCAACCGGAGTAGCATCTGGCTCAGTGCTTCGACCGAGGGGGGATCATGCGAGGGAACCGGGTTCTGGCGTTCGCGCTGGCGTGTGCGCTCATCGTGGCGGCGTTGGCTGGATGCAGCGGTGGTGGCTCCACCGGCGGTTCGGGTTCTACTGCCGAGAAGCCCACGCTTCCAGAGGCGTTCGCCGCTGCAGGCAACGGCTCCGAACTCTCAATCACCGCCGATGGCGGTGGTATCGCGGTCGACACTGGTGATGCCAAGGCCGCCGTCAGCGTTCCAGCCGGCGCGGTCGCTGCAGGCACCACATGGAAGGTCGTCCCGCTTTCCTCGGCACCCGAGCTCGCCGAGAAGGCGCTGTGCCCCGGCATCTACGTTGATACCGCGGGTGTCGAACCAAGCGCGCCCTGCTCGGTCGGCTTCTCGCTTCCGGGCACCGCATCGCCTGATGCCTGCATCGTGAAACTTGCCGAAGACGGCTCGATCGCCGAGGTCATGGCCACCACGCGTGTCGAGACGGGCGGGCGAACGCTGCTATCCGCATACGTTGACGGTTTCTCGGCATATACC
>CAZGNF010000026.1:0-301 GCA_964527045.1 uncultured Coriobacteriaceae bacterium
GGACATCTGCGACCGGAGGAGACGAATGAGCGCCGCAGCTGAAGAACGTTCGACGAATCGCGACTGGGCTGCGATCGCACAGAAGATCGGAACCCCGTTCGCCTCGGTGCTGCTTGCGATACTGATCGGGTCGCTCATCATGTGGGTGTCCGGCTATGACCCGATCGCAGCGTACTCCGCTTTGTTCCAAGGCTCATTCGGAACGCCAAAGGCGTTCGGTGACACGCTGCTCAAGTCAACCCCGCTCATACTTGCCGGTCTTGGTCTCGCATACGGCTTCCGGGCGAACCTGTTCAACATC
>CAZGNF010000026.1:311-11399 GCA_964527045.1 uncultured Coriobacteriaceae bacterium
AGCCGAGGGCCAGCTCTTCATGGGCGGACTTGCAGCGGGATGGCTGGGACTCGTGCTGGCCGGGCAGCCGTGGTACGTGGCGCTCCCGTTGCTGATTCTGGCGGCGATGCTTGCTGGCGCGGCATGGGCCTTCATTCCCGCGATCCTCAAGGCACGGATCGGCGCCCATGAGGTCATCACCACGATGATGTTCACGTACATAGCCCGGTATTTCGTCTCATATCTCGTCATCGGCCCCCTCAAGTCTCCCGGTCAGATTCCCCAGACCGGGCTGCTTCCTGCGGAGGCGCAATTGCCGCGGATTCAATCGCTGTTCTCCGAGGCGACACTCCAGGCCATGCCTTTCCTCAAGATGGGTCGGGCACACATGGGCATCCTGGTCGCGCTCGTCGCGGCAGTGGTGGTGTGGTGGGTCCTGAAGTACACGACACTCGGCTATGAGAACCGCGCCGTCGGCTACAACCCCTGGGCAGCCGAGACAGGCGGCATATCTGTGCAGTGGACCACCGTCAAAGCACTGTGCATTTCCGGGTCGCTCGCCGGTCTTGCAGGCGCGGTGGAGGTGATGGGCGTCCACCACCGATTGTTCGACCAGTTCTCGTCGGGCTTCGGGTTCACTGGCATCGCCGTCGCCCTACTCGCCAAGAACCACCCCATCGCGGTCATTCCCGCTGCACTCCTCTTCGGTGCGCTCTCGGCCGGTGCCGGGACGATGCAGCTGATGGCGGATGTCCCGCAAAAGATCATCCTCATCGTCCAGGCGCTCGTGATCTTCTTCGTGGCGGCCGAGGGGATTGTCACGTACTTCGTCAAGCAGCGTCAGAAGGAGGCGACCAGCAATGTTGGCTGATATCATCACGCCGGATCTCTTCGCCTCCGCGCTTCGCATGGCAACCCCGCTCGCATTGGCCGCCATCGGCGGGACAATCTGTGAGCGTTCAGGTGTCGTGAACATCGCGCTCGAGGGAATCATGCTCTGCGGTGCCTTCGCCGGTGTCGCAGTGACGCTTGCGGTCGGCAACGCGTGGCTCGGAGTGCTCGCAGCCATCCTGGCTGGAGTGGCCATCGCCGCCATCCATGCGTTCACCTCGATCAACCTGCGTTCCGATCAAGTCGTTTCCGGAACGGCGATCAACATTCTGGCGCTCGGACTCACCGGTTTCCTCATGGAGATTCTGTACGGACACCCCGGCACGACCGAGGCCGTCGTGACGATCAAGCCGGTGTTCCGATTCGCGTCCGAACGTGGAGGTGGCGGATTCCTCGCCGAGGTCTGGCATTGGGTGAACACGATAGTGCTGTCACATACGCCCATCGTGTACATAGCCATCGTCTTGGCTATCGTGATGCAGTGGGCCATGTACAACACTCGCTGGGGTCTGCACCTTCGCGCATTGGGTGAGCACCCTCGAGCAGTCGACACGGTCGGAGTCAGCGTTCTCAAAGGCCGCTGGGTCGCTGTTCTCATCAGCGGTGCGCTCGCAGGGCTTGCGGGCGCCAACCTCACGTTGGAACAGGTTGGTTCCTTTACAGAGAACATGACGAATGGCCGAGGGTTCATCGCACTTGCCGCGAACATCTTCGGACGCTGGACACCGGTTGGCTCGTACGGCGCCTCACTGCTCTTCGGATTCGCTGACGCGCTCCAGATCAAGCTGCAGATATTCCGAGGCGAGATCAACATCCCGCCGCAATTCTTCCTCATGTTGCCATACATCCTGACCGTCATCGTCCTTGCGGGCGTCGTGGGCCGTTCGGTCGGACCGGCTGCAGTCGGGAAGCCGTACGAGAAAGGTTAAGCGTGCAGCTGCTGGCCCGGAATGGCGAGCCGATAAGGCTAGGGGTTGCCCTGGGATGGGCATCAACCTGGGCAGTTGGCGCCGCAGCAGGTGTGGCGCTTGGCGGCTACCTGACGCTCACGAGCGGTGCCGGTGCGCCTGGCCAGTCGGCTCTCGACCCGACGACCGATGTGGTGCTACTACCGCTCATCGCTTTCGGCATCGTGCTGGTGATCCATCTGGGTGGGCAGTTCGTTCTGGGAATCATCCGGAGCGGCCGGGCCTCGGACCCACAGCGTCAGCGCGATCAGCGCGACGAGGAGCCCCCCGAGTAGTGCGTCGATCGGCATGTCCAGACTGAAGTCCCACCCACGCGCGAACGAGCGAATGAGGTAGGCGGCGACCGGAATGACGGCCGCCGCCCACACGGGAATCCTGATGCTCGGTTTGAACACGCTACTCTGCCGTCTCCGGGGCATCGGAGGAGACGGTGTCTCCGGTCATCGTCCGCTTGGCGCGCCGAGAGCGCACGATCGCGCGAATCACGAAGAAGAGAATCGCGATGATGAGCAGATACGGCGACAGCGTGATGGTGATGACGATGAGGAGCTGTATCGCGCCGGCAGCGCCACGGAAACCGGTCGTGACCGCGTCGCCAAATCCCCAGTCTTCGCCACTTGGCCTCACGATCGCCTGCGGTTCGGAGAGGTCGATGGTGACGGTTGCCATGGCCGCCTGGCGTTCAAGGAACTTCACCTGAGCATCGAGCGACTCAATCTCGCCCCGAACCCGTCCGAGTTCGGTCTCGATGGCGAGCATGTCGCTCACGTTCTTTGCAGCGTCGAAGAACTCGCGCAGACGTGTTTCCTCGGCGCGAAGGTTTTCGAGGCGGGCTTTCAGATCGATATGCTGCTGAGTCACGTCGTCAGTGGTCTCGGCTTGATAGCGCACGGTTCCTATGGCCGAGACTTCGTCGACAAACGCCGAGAACTTGTCAGCGGGTACGCGGACGGTCACGTAGCCGAGCAGGGGAGCACCGTCGGAGGGTGTGCCGGAATCGGAATAGCGGTAAATGGGTGAGCCGTTGTCGCTCGCGACCTGCATGCTTGTGATGACGCCATCATGCTTCTTGGCGGACGCCTTGATCGCGTCGAGCGCCTCAGTCACCTGCTTGACTTCGATTCGAAGCGCCTTGTTGCGAATGATCAACCGGTCGGCCTCCGCAACGTTCGTTGCTGCATCGCCCGTTCCGTACTGGGCCTCTGGCACCGATTCGTCGGCAGCGACACCGCCGAGGCTCTTGCCGGCATCTTGATAGACCTCCGGCGCGCCCATTGATGGGCCTGACGATGAGGTCTCAGTGGCTCGCGTGCCGGTGAGGCTGTCGATCGCCCCGCAACCTGCAACGCCGAGAACGAGCGACAGTGCCGCAACGACCGCGGCGATCCGTACAGCCCCGATTCGTCCTTGTCTCCGAACGAACATCTTGACCTCCTTAGACATAGTCCTCGTCGGGTCTGTTCCCGAAACGATGACGTCCCGACCCACCTGACAGCGCAGGTGGGTCGGGACGTCGATGCCTCTAGAACAGCGTGCGGGTTACTCGCCCGCGCTGGTCTCGCGCTTCTTCAGTTCCTTGGCCGCATAAGCCAGGAAGCCAATGCCGATCGCGACGACCGCAAAGAAGGCGACGGCGAGCATGTTGACCACGATGCTCGCGACGTTGTAGCCGAGTGGTGCCATAAGGGTGGTTCACCTCCATCGCGCCCCGCGAATGATACTGCTGATTCTAACGTTCGACCCTTTGAATGGGCAACACCGGGACGTAGTTCCGGCTACTCCTTCTATTCCGCTGTCAACGTCCGAATCCTGCCTGCTAAACCTAAGACGCTTCCGATACTTCGCGGGTTCGTTGCCGGGCGATGCGATCAGAACCAACTCGTGCGCGCCTACCGAGTGGAGCGTCGTGTCACAGCGGTGTGGCACGGTGGGAAACTTGCCCATAAAGTGTTGCAAAGTGGGATGGAGTGGAATAGAGTTGAGCCATCGAGGCGCCAGAAGGCGCCGTTATGGGTCCCGATGGAGCGAAGGGGAGGGACGGGATGTTTCTCGGTGAGCACCAGCACACGCTGGACACCAAGGGGCGTCTGTCGCTGCCCGCGAAGTTCCGGGGCGAGATGACTGGTCGTCTCGTCATCTCAAAAGGACTCGAAGGATGCCTGTACGTCCATTCTGCGGAAGAGTACGTGAGCTTCCTCGGTCGCCTGACCGACAAGGGCGATTTCGACCCGAAGTTCCGCCAGGTCCGACGGTTCTTCTCATCGGGGGCCGTGGAGACAGAACTTGACGCAGCGGGTCGGATCTCGGTGTCGTCGAACCTTCGCGAGTACGCAGGGCTCGACAAAGACGTGGCGGTCATCGGCAACGGCGATCGCATCGAGGTCTGGGACGCAGACAAGTGGGCCGCCTACAACGGTGAAACGACCGATCGGATCGAAGACGTCACAAGAGAACTCGCCGAACTCGGCATTCTGTAAGGCCTTGATAATGGAATACCGGCACATCCCAGTTTTGCTGGCCGAGGTGACGCAGCAACTTCAGTTGCACGACGGCTCAATCATCGTCGATTGCACCTTGGGCGGGGCAGGTCACGCTAAGCGGGTTGCACAGCTTATCGCGCCTACGGGGATTCTCGTGGGAATCGATCAAGATGACGCCGCACTCGCCGCAGCACGAGACACACTACCCCTCGGCCAGCATGTGGTCCTACTGAAGGGAAACTTCGGCGAGCTAGACCGGCTGCTTGCAGACGCAAGCATCCCGTACGCCGACGGCTTCCTGTTCGACCTCGGCGTATCGTCGCCACAATTGGATGTAGCCGGCCGCGGTTTCACGTACCAGGAGGATGTTCTCCTCGATATGAGGATGGATCCCTCGAATTCGCAGCCTACCGCGGCCGACATCATCAACACCTACAGCGAAGCGGATCTTACACGGATCATTCGCGAGTACGGTGACGAACGGTGGGCCTCGCGCATCGCAGCCTTCATCGTAGCCGCGCGGGGCCGCCACCAGGTGACGACGACGGGGGAGTTGGTCGATCTCATCAAGAATGCGATCCCGGCATCTGCACGCCGCACCGGGCCGCACCCTGCGCGGCGCACGTTCCAGGCGCTCCGCATCGAAGTGAACCACGAGCTTGAGGTGCTCGAGCGCGGTATTCGCTCGGCGATCAAGTGGCTTGCTCCAGGGGGCAGAATCGCCGTTATCACGTATCACTCTCTTGAGGATCGCGTCGTGAAGCGCATCTTCGCCGAGGAATCCCAGGGATGTGTGTGTCCGCCCGACCTGCCCGTATGCAGGTGCGGACGCGAGCCGGTACTCCGAATCGTCACGAAGAAGCCCGTCGTCCCAACGGCGGCAGAGATAGACGGTAACCCGCGGGCGAGGAGCGCTCATCTGAGGGTGGCCGAGAAGCAGCAGTCGCAGTCGCAGTAGTAGTCGTAGCAAAGGAGGCGGAATATGGGAGCGGCGGCGCGTCAGATCGCCGATAGCAGGCGTGCGCCTGCTGCTCGACCGCACCTCCGCCTCGTTCCGTCTGCTCAGTCGAAGCCTCGTCGGCGCACGTCGGCGCGCGCATCACGCAGCTCGGTGGGCCTGTTCCGCATCTGCTGTGTTGCGATGGTCATAATCGCCTGCGTCGGGATGCTCCGCGTTGCGCTCGCCGTGCAGGCCGAGGAAGCAGCGATCGACGCAGTCTCGCTGCAGGAGGACATCCGCTCGGAGGAGCTCACAGGCAAGTCGCTCGAAGCGGATGCGAGTGCCCTGAAGGCGCCATCCCGAATCGGGGCGATTGCAGGGACCGCGCTCAACATGACCGAAGCGCAGCAGGTCACCTACATCGATATCCCTGCGGCTGAAACGGCGGAAACGCGGGCAGCCGCATCTGCAACGACCGGCACGTCGGGAGTTGGCACCGTCGTGTCCCGAATCATGGATCTCGCCGCAGGCGAGGCGCAGGTGCTGTTGGTCGGCGACGTCGGTCTTTCGTCGCGGTGAACAGGCCGTGACGCGTCTCCGGGAGGCGAAGATGGCCCCCACAGGCCGCAAGCCGCAGCGATCGACCAGATACGTGCTGCTGCTGACGGCCTTCGTGCTGTTCATGGTCGGTGTGGGTGCACGTCTCGTCTACTTGCAGCTTGTGGCGGGACCGGCGTACGCCGCGATGGCCTATGACCAACGCAGTCGCGAGATGGACGTGCCCGCGCGGCGTGGCTCGATCTACGACCGCGAGGGGGAGCCTCTCGCCGTCAGCATGGAAGCTCGCGATGTCTACGCTGTGCCTGCGGCTGTGGTTGACAAGGAAGCGGCCGCCACGGCGATCGCGGGTGTTCTCGGCGGGAAACCCGAGGAGTTCCTGGCCAAACTCAACAAGGACGCGCCCTTCGTGTATCTTGCGCGCAAGATCGACGTCGAGCGCGCGGATACCCTCAAGCAGCTCGACCTGACGGGCATCGGCTTCCAGGAAGACGCTCGACGGGTGTATCCCTCGAACGAGCTGGCGTGTCAGATCCTCGGGTTCGTGGGCATCGACGACACCGGCCTTGCCGGTGTGGAGAAGTACTACGACTCGGTGCTTGCGGGCACGCCCGGGAAGGTCATCGCCGAGAAGGGCACGCGCGGGATTCCGATTCCCGGCGGCGTCTCGGTGCAAGAGGATGCTATCGACGGCGAGAATATCGTTCTGACGATCGACAAGGACATCCAGTACCAGGCGCACGTGGAATTGCAGGCTGCCGTCGAGAAGTGGGGCGCCAAGGGCGGCTCCGTTGTCGTGATGGATCCGAACACAGGTGCGATCCTCGCAATGGCGTCGACTCCGACCTTCGATCCGAACAAGTTCGCAACCGCCGACGAGAAGGCATTTCGCAACCGCCCGATCGTCGATACGTACGAGCCCGGGTCCACGATCAAGTCGCTCACGGCGGCGGCGGTGATCGAAGAGAAGATGTTCACGCCCGAGAGCATGTTCGAGCTGCCGCCCACTCTCAAGGTCGGCGGGCGCACAATCCACGAGTCACATCCTCGTGCACAGGTCACGTGGTCGCTCACAGACATAGTCACGAACTCATCGAATGTGGGAGCTGTGAAACTCGGCATCGCACTCGGCGAGGATCGCCTGTACGACTACTTCGCCCGTTTCGGACTCACCGAGAAGACGGGTGTCGATTTCCCTGGGGAGGCAACCGGTTGGCTGCCGCCTCCCGCCCAGTGGTCTGCGTCCTCCATCGGCAATATCCCGTTCGGGCAGGGCGTGAGTGTCACGCCGATGCAGCTTGCGCGCGCTCTTGCGTCCATTGCCAACGGCGGAGAGCTGGTTACACCGCATTTCCTGCAGTCCCTGCCGGATTCTCCGGACAAGACGCTCGTCTGGCCGAAGAAGCGCGCCATCTCCACTGAGACCGCTGCCGAGATGCGCGACGTGCTGAGCGCGGTTATCACGGAAGGCACGGGTTCTGGTGCGCGCGTGACCGGCTACACCGTTGCCGGCAAGACAGGGACTGCGCAGAAGGCGCGGACGGATGGGCAGGCCGGGTATGCCGCGGGGAAGTACATTGCTTCTTTCTCAGGGTTCGTACCGGCTGAGGATCCCGCGGTCCTCATCATCGTGATGATCGATGAGCCGTCCAACTCCATCTACGGAGGCACCGTAGCAGCTCCGACGTTCTCGAAGCTGTCGGCGTACTGCATGGAGCACTTGAAGATACCTCCGACGACCGTCAAGGCTGCCTCCTCGGAAGCCTCGAAGTCGGCGGATGACGTGGTAACGGACGAGTCACAAAGCGATAAGGACTGACCGGCGAGTGTGGGCGGCTATGCTAAAATCGGTGGGCTTCCGACGGTAGGCGAACATGCACACAACAACGCTATCTGCGCTGCTCAATGATATAGAGACGACCTCGATGACGGGCGCCGAGACGCCCGTCTCCGGTGTTGCGTACCGAGCTGCTGACGTGCGGCCCGGAGACGCGTTCTTCTGCATACCCGGCTTCCGATACGATGGTCACGATTTCGCGGGTGAAGCGGTTGCTCGTGGAGCCACAGCTATCGTCACCGAGCGTCCGATCGATGTCGCAGTAGCCAATGCGGTGGTAGACAACACGCGGTCGGCTCTTGCCCACGCGTCTGCGCATCTGCACGACTACCCGTCGCGCCATCTCGGCATCGTTGGGGTGACGGGTACGAACGGGAAGACCACGACCACATACCTGCTCGACAGCATCATGCGGACCGCAGGCCGCATCACCGGGGTGATCGGAACGGTGGAGACTCGCGTGGCGGGTGAGCGCCAGCCGGCATCGCGCACGACGCCCGAGTCAGCGGATCTTCAGGTTCTCTTCGCGCGCATGCGTGACGCCGGTGTCACCGGTGTAGCCATGGAAGTCTCCAGCCATGCCATCGACCTGCACCGGGTGGACGCAACGAGGTTCGCAGTCGCGGCATTCACGAATCTGACGCAGGACCACCTCGACTATCACCACACGCTTGAGGAGTACTGGTCCGTGAAGCGACGCCTGTTCACCGAACTCGATGTCGCGGCGCGGGTGGTCAACATCGACGACAGCGCTGGAGCAGAGCTCGCGGCATCACTACCTGACGTCATCACCGTTGGGCGTTCGGTGGGTGCCTTCGTTCGGGCTGACGGCGAAGAGTCTGGTCCCACATCTACGCGGTTCACGCTCGTCGTAGGTGGCAAGAGCCGGTCGGTGCTCTTGCCGCTTGCAGGTGCGTACAATGTGGAGAATGCGCTTGTTGCGGCCGGTTCTGCGCTGGCGCTTGGCATCGGGTTTGATGAAGTCGTTGAGGGCCTTGAGCATGCACCGCAGGTGCCCGGTCGACTGGAGCGGATTGACGAGGGCCAGCCCTTCTCGGTGCTTGTTGACTACGCACATACACCAGACTCGCTGGCCAAGGCGATTGGCGCAGTGCGGGCGGTGACCGGTGGCAAGGTCATCGTCGTATTCGGCTGTGGTGGCGATCGAGATCCGGAGAAGCGTTCGCTGATGGGTAGGGCTGCAAGCGAGGGCGCAGACAGCGTCATCATCACCAGCGACAACCCGAGAAGCGAGGACCCCGTCGGCATCATATTGCAGGTCGAGGACGGCGTTCGACAGGTCGGTGGGACCGCCACGGTCGAGGTCGATCGTCGTAAGGCGATCGCTCGGGCGATCGGCAGTGCTCGCACGGGCGATGCGGTCTTGATCGCTGGAAAGGGCCATGAAGATTACCAGATATTCGCCGACCGAACGGTGCATTTCGACGATCGGGAAATCGCGGCGGAGGAGTTGAGATCGCTATGCTGACGCTCTCGGTCAAGAAGCTGACGGAGGTCACGGGCGGCGAACTGCTCGTGGGTGACGAGAACACGATGGTAAACGGACTCGCAATCGACTCGCGTGACGTCGGGCCGGGAGCCGCGTTCGTCGCATTCGCCGGCGGGCGAGTAGATGGTCATGAGTTCATTGGAGCAGCGCTTGCTGCAGGCGCGCGCGCGATCGTGGTCACAAGGGACGATGAGACGATCCGAGAGACGATCGTCCATTCCCGCAGACACAATGTCGCGCTCGTGCTCGTCGAGGATGCGACTGCGGCAGTGCAGGAACTCGCGGCGTACCATCGCGAGCGTCTGATGTGCCCGGTCATTGGTGTTACCGGCTCCACCGGCAAGACCACCACGAAGGACTTCTTGCGGTCGGTGCTTGGCACGCGCATGCGGGTCGTGGCCACCGAGGGAAACAAGAACAACGAACTCGGCGCTCCGCTCACCATAATGCGGGCAGGCGCCGACACCGGCGTCCTGGTCGTTGAAATGGCGATGCGTGGCGCAGGCCAGATCGCCAGACTTGCGCAAATCGCCCGACCAACCGCTGGCCTCGTCACGAACGTTGGCGTCAGCCACATCGAGGTGCTCGGCAGCGAGGAGGCAATCGCCTCGGCCAAGGGCGAGCTTGTCGAGTCGATTCCCGAGTCCGGGCGGGTCTTTCTCAATGGCGATGACGCGTGGTCTGTTGCGCTTGCAGAGCGAACGAGCGCAGCCACCACCCGATATGGTTTGGGCGATGGGCTCGATGTGCGTGCAACCGACATCGACCTTTCGGACACGGGCACCCCGATGTTCTCGCTCCATGCCGAGCAGGGCTGTGTGCGCGTCGAGCTGCCTATTCCCGGACGGCACAACGTCTACAACGCGCTTGCCGCCGCTGCTGTCGGTCTCTACCTCGAGGTGAGCCTTGAGGATGTCGCGCGCGGCCTTCAGGAGGCCTCGTTCACTGGAATGCGGATGGAGGTTTTCCAGACCGCATCAGGCGTTACGATCATCAATGATGCATACAACGCCAACCCGACTTCGATGCGCGCCGCGCTTGAAGCGCTCGTCGACATCCCAGCCGAGGCAAGGAGAATCGCCGTGCTCGGCGACATGGCAGAATTGGGCTCGCTTGAGGAACTCGCGCACTTTCGGATGGGCGAGTATGTGGCCCAGCTCAACTTGGATTCACTCGTGACGGTCGGTCCGCGTGCACGTCGAATCGCCGACGGCGCACTCGCCGCGGGTATGTCGGCGGACGCCGTTCGCCCATGCGTGACCACGGATGAGGCGAGCGAAGTGCTTGATGATGTTCTCTCTGCGGGTGACGTCGTGCTCGTCAAAGCATCCCGGGTCATGGGGCTGGAGCGCATCGTAGACGGGATAACCAACCCTCATGTTTAGCTTCATACCTGCCATAGAGCGCTACCCCACGTACCAGGTGTTCTTGGTAGCGGTGCTTGCATTGGCGCTCTCGGGCGCGCTCTTCCCGCTGTGGATCCGACTCCTGCGGTACCGCAACATCGGGCAACAGGTCCGCGCAGATGGACCACAGGGCCACCTCGTCAAACAAGGCACGCCGACGATGGGTGGTGTCCTCATCCTGATCGTCGTCTCGGCGGTGTACCTGGGTAGTGGCGAAGTGGGGAAGCGCGGCGTCATAGCCCTCGTCGCGATGCTCGCATGCGGTCTACTCGGCTTCGTAGACGACTATGCGAAGGTTGTGCATGAGCGGTCGCTCGGTCTGCGTCCGCGTGCGAAGATCATCGGACAGGCGGTCGTCGCGATCGTGGTCGCGCTTGCGGCCGTCAATTGGGCCGACTTGAGCTCGCATGTGATGGTGCCTTTCGTTGGCGATCTCGATCTTGGCATTCTGACCTCGACCATCCATCTGGGAAGCATCACCATTGCCGTCCCGTGGCTGTACCTGATCCTGGTCTGGTT
>CAZGNF010000026.1:11409-17472 GCA_964527045.1 uncultured Coriobacteriaceae bacterium
GCCGGCAGCGTCATGATCGTGATGCTGGCGTACGCGGCCATCGCCTTCCGACAGGGAAACCTCGAGGTCGTTCTGTTCGCCGCAGCTGTCGCTGGCGCATGCCTCGGCTTCCTCTGGTACAACTCGTACCCTGCCGACATCTTCATGGGCGACACCGGCTCTCTCGGGCTGGGCGCTGCGATGGCGGCGCTCGCGATCGTCACGAAGACGGAACTCCTGCTCGTGCTCATCGGTGGCATCTACCTGGTCGAGACCCTTTCGGTCGTGCTGCAGGTCCTATCGTTCAAGTTGACCGGCAAACGCACCTTCCGCATGGCACCGATCCGCCACCACTTCGAGATGAAGGGGTGGAGCGAGACGAAGATCATGGTCCGCTTCTGGATCATCACCGGCATTCTGGCCGGTGCTGGCTTCGCCCTGTACATCGCCGGCTCACTGACGCGGTAGCGGAGGCAGCATGCCGGAGCAGGTCACAGGACACATCGCGGTTCTCGGTGCAGGCAGATCCGGGCGTGCAGTCGCGCTGCGCCTGGCCGAGGATGCCGCCAGCGGCATCGATGTGCGGGTGACACTGATCGACAGCGCGCTGAACGAAGGGCTTGAAGCGCTCGTCGCGCCGCTGCGTGGTCCACACGTCGAGGTCATGCTTGGGTCGAACGCTATTCCGCCTGGAGTGACGCTGGTAGTCGCCAGTCCGGGGCTGCCGCCTCAGAGTGCGCTGATGCGCTCCGCACTGACCCTGGGTGTGCCTGTCGTCTCGGAGATAGAGCTGGCGTATCGCCTCTCAACATCACCCTGGATAGCCGTGACCGGCACCAATGGGAAGACAACCACCACGTCTCTGATCGCGCATCTGCTTGCCGAGGGGGGACTGCCGACCGAGACGGTGGGCAACATCGGCCGCGCCGCGGTGAGTGTTGTGGGGGATATCGGACCCGCGACGGTCCTCGTTGCCGAAGTGTCGTCGTTCCAGCTGGCGTTGACGGAACGCTTCCACCCGCGTGTGGCGGTGCTTCTCAACATCACACCCGATCATATCGACTGGCATGGCTCGCTTGAGGCATACGCGGCGGACAAGGCGCGCGTGTTCGCGAACCAGGCGGGTGGCGATACAGCGGTCATCGACATCGACGACGCCGGTTCTGCGCCGTACGTGGCGATGATTGCCGAGGGTGCCGTCGACGTCCGGACCATCAGCCGGACGGATGCTGCAGCGTTCGGTCGCGTCGAGCACGGGATGCTCGTTCTGGGTCACGGGTCAGACCGCGTCGAATTGGTCCAGGTCGAGGATCTCATGATCAAGGGCGACCATAACGTGAGCAACGCGCTCGCGGCTGCCGTGGCTGCACACTCGGTCGGCGTAAGCGCCACCGTTCTTCGCGAGGGTCTGCGAACCTTCGAACCCATCGAGCACCGTCTTGAGCCGGTCGGCGTCGTGGGGGGTGTCGAGTACTACAACGACTCGAAGGCGACGAACCCCGATGCCGTGCTCAAGGCGCTCACAGCATTCGACGACCGACCGCTGGTCATTCTGCTCGGTGGACACAACAAAGGGAACGACTTCCGTGAGCTCGCACGTGCTGTGTGCGGCCGCTGCAGAGCCGCAGTTGTGTTTGGTGAATCCTCCGAGGAGTTCCTTGCGGCATTCGAGTCGTGTACTGGCTGCGAGGTCGTCGCTGTGCCGAGCATGGCCGAAGCGGTTCGTGCGGCTTCCCAGATCGCGCTGGCGGGCGATGTCGTCCTGCTGTCGCCGGCATGCGCCTCGTTCGACGAGTTCGATGACTTCGAGCATCGGGGTCGAGTATTCCGGGAGCTCATCTCGGGTAGTGGTGCCCCGGGCGGCCGATCATGACGAGGGCGAAGTCGCGAAACGCCACGTATCTCTTCATGGGGGCCACGCTGTTCCTCGTGTTGGTCGGACTTCTGATGATCTACTCGGCGTCCTCTGTCGCCGACTATGTGCGGAACGCCGATAGTGCGTATCACCTCAAACGCCAGATGATATTCCTGGCAATCGGACTCGTGGCTCTGTTCGCCGGGTCGAGGCTCGACCTTAGATACAGCGCGCGAGGCGCAGCGATTCTTCGCGATCCCGAGCGTCTTGGGTGGATGATCTGGGGAGGTTCGGTCATCGGACTTCTCGCCGTGCTGGTCGCCGGCGTCGGCAAGTGGGGCGCCCAGCGCTGGATTCTCATCGGCGGCGTGCCGATTCAGCCGTCTGAGTTCGCGAAACTGGGGTGCATCCTCACGGGAGCCGTTCTGCTTGCGGAATGGAAGCGCCAGGAAATCGATGGCCGGCAGCTTGCCGGACGGCTGGCGCTTGTGCTGCTGCCGGTCGTTGCACTCGTGATGCTGCAGCCGGATATGGGCACCACGATGTCGATCGTCATCTCGATGTATCTGCTTCTGTGGATCGGCGACATCAGCGGACGTCTGCTTCTATCCGCTGCCGGCACAGGTGCCGTGCTCGTCGGCCTCATGATATGGATTGAGGAGTACCGCCTATCGCGCTTTCTGGCGTTCCTCGACCCATGGAAGGACCCAAAAGGTGACGGCTTCCAGATCATCCAGTCCCTCTACGCGTTCGGATCAGGCGGACTCACCGGCGTGGGGCTGGGACTCTCGAAGCAGAAGTTCTTCTATCTGCCAGCAGCACATACGGACTTCATCTTCGCGATAATCGGCGAGGAGCTGGGCCTGCTCGGCACGCTCGCCATCGTTCTTGCGTTCGCGGTGTTCGCGTACGCTGGCGTTCGGATAGCACTCACGGCGTCGAACAACTTCGATCGGCTACTGGCGGGAGGGATCACGGCCATGATCGCCACCCAGGCGGCTATGAACATGGCCGCAGTGACGGGGCTCATGCCCATCACCGGCATCCCGCTCCCATTGGTGAGCTACGGCGGTTCGTCACTCATATTCACGCTCGCGTGTATCGGCCTCGTGCTTGGGGTTGCCCGGCGGTCGACGGGTGCCCGCGCTTCGGCCTCGGCGGCGGGAAAGAGCCCGGCTGCCTCGCGCGCACAGCAGCCAACACAGACCAGGGGGTCACACGG
Organism: uncultured Coriobacteriaceae bacterium; assembly: GCA_964527045.1. Classification (GTDB taxonomy): domain Bacteria; phylum Actinomycetota; class Coriobacteriia; order Anaerosomatales; family Anaerosomataceae; genus UBA2286. The sequence continues at coordinate 14,466 of CAZGNF010000026.1, forward strand.
TGCGGATTCTACTGAGCGGCGGCGGGACGGCCGGCCATATCTATCCGGCATTGACGGTGGCAAGCCTGCTCGTCGAAAGCGGGCTTGATGACGTCCTGTTCGTCGGCACGCCCGATGGCCTTGAAGCCCGCCTTGTTCCCGAGGCGGGTGTCGCGTTCCACTCCGTCTCGTCTCGAGGCTTTGACCGCGGTAACCCGCTAACGCTCATCACGTCAGGCTTTCGTGTTCTGGCGTCCGTGGCGTCCGCGCGGCGGCTGCTGCGTACCTACCGACCGGATGTGGTTGTCGGGTTTGGCGGGTACGTGTCGTTGCCCATCGGCATCGCGGCCGTCTTGTCCCGCACGCCGCTTGTGCTGCACGAGCAGAACTCGGTGCCGGGATTGGCTAATCGGCTGCTGTCACGCTGGGCAACCGCCGTGGGGGTCACCTACGAGAATTCAATCAAGCACCTCAAGCGCGCCGACCGTGTCACGTTGACCGGGAATCCGGTTCGCAGCGAGATTCTGGCCGCTGACCGGGTAACGGGTCGCGAGGCGCTCGAACTCGATCCTGACGCAACGGTTGTGCTGGTCTTTGGCGGAAGTCGTGGTGCGCGACACCTCAATGAGGCGCTCGCGCGCATGTGGCCCGTGCTCTCCTCGGAAGTCGGGTTGCAGGTGGTGCACGTCACCGGTACGATTGACGCCGCCTCGGTGGCCGAGACGATGGCTGCGGCACTCAATGACCCGCAGAGACGGTACCGGATGCATGAGTACATCTCGGCTATGGGAGAGGCGATCGCGGCCGCGGATGTCGTTGTCGCGCGTGCAGGTGCGACGTCGATTGCCGAGATCACCGCAATCGGGCGGGCTGCGGTCCTCGTGCCGTATCCGTACGCAACTGACGACCACCAGACGCTCAACGCACGAGCGGTCTCGGTGGGAGGCGCGGCCATCGTGGTGCCCGACGACCAGCTTGATGGCGATGCCTTCGAAAGCGCAGTGCTGGCTCTCGTGCGCGACCGGGTGAAGCGTGAGACGATGGCAGTTGCATCCGCCTCGCTTGGACGGCGCGATGCGGGAGTGCGTGTGGCTGATCTGATCCGCGGCGCAGTGGCGCCTACTGGTAGCAAGGAGCACTCGTGAGCACTGTGTACGCCCACTTCATCGGGGTCGGTGGCGCTGGCATGAGCGGCATCGCTCGCGTGCTGCACGACCGCGGCATGCTTGTGACGGGCTCGGACATGAAGGATTCGCGCTACGCGCGCTCCCTTGCCGAGTCGGGCATGCAGGTCACCATCGGTCATGCGGCACAGAACCTTGGTGACCCGGAGTTCGTCGTCGTATCATCGGCGATTCCGGAAACAAACCCGGAACTCGCCGAGGCGCGCAGGCGCGGCATCGATGTCTGGCCGAGGGCCAAGATGCTCGCGTACGTCGGACGCGAGAACAAGACGCTGGCTGTAGCGGGCACACATGGCAAGACCACCACCAGTTCGATGCTGGCCACCACGATCGCGGGTATGGGACTTGATCCAACCTTCCTGATCGGTGGCGAGCTCAACGATATGGGCGCGAACGCCAGGTGCGGCAAGGGCGACTACTACGTGGTCGAGGCCGATGAGAGCGACGGCTCGTTCCTCTTCCTCGATCCCTACGTGGCGCTGGTGACCAATATCGAGGCCGACCACCTCGACCACTACTCGGGCATCGATGAGGTCGTGGCAACGTTTGGGGAGTTCCTTGGCAATGTGAAGCCGGGTGGGATGGCGGTCGTGTGCGCGGATGATGCGCGTCTGCCCGCCCTCGCGCGGGAGCACGTCAACGGTCGCGTCGTCACGTACGGTCGTGCCGACGATGCCGAGGTGCGGTGCACGGGGCTGTGTGCGGACGGCATCGGTCACACGTTCTCCGTTCGATTCCCGGATGGCCAGCAGATCGACGCGCGGATCGGCGTTCCCGGGACTCATATGGTGGTGAACGCGACCGGCGTTCTGGCCATGATCTGGGCGCTCGGCCTGGACGTAGCGGACGCAATTGCACCCCTTGCGGGTTTCACCGGTGTCCATCGGCGTTTCGAGAAGGTCGGGGAGATCGGCGGCGTGACCGTCGTCGATGACTACGCCCACCATCCGACAGAGGTCCGAGCGACCCTTGCTGCCGCGAAGGCAGCCGGGTTCGAGCGAGTGTGGGTCGTGTTCCAGCCGCATCGCTACAGCCGCACTGCGGCGCTTGGCGACGACTTCGGAGCGGCATTCCCGGACGCGGATCACGTGGTGCTTATGGATGTCTACAGTGCCGGCGAGGCTCCGATTCCGGGTGTGAGCGGCAAGACGATCCTTGACGCCCTCCTTGATGACGCTCCCCACGCTGCGGCGGCGTACTTCCCGCACCGGGCCGACGTGTGTGGTTATCTCGGCAGCCGGGTTCGCCGAGGCGACCTGGTCATGACGATGGGTGCTGGCGACGTCACCGCTTTAGCCGGCGAGCTCGTGCGTGAGCTCGAGAGCCGCCTCGGCGTGGAGCCTGTGTCGTGTCGGTAGGCGCTGCATACGATTCGCTTCGCGCGATTGACGGCACAGACGTGCGTCGTGACGAGCCGATGGCACGTCACACCTCGTTCCACATCGGCGGACCCGCCGACATCTTCGTCGTATGCGACAGCGTCACTGCGCTCTCTGAGACGCTCGATGTACTTGCCGCCGAGGAGATCCCGTTCGTCGTCGCGGGGAAGGGTACCAACATCCTCGTGGCGGACAGTGGGTATCGTGGCGCGGTCCTCGTCCTCGGTAAGCAGTTCAAGCGGCACGTGTGTGAGGGTGAGCACATCCGAGCAGGCGCCGCGTGCATCCTCGCGTATCTGGTGCAGGATGCGTTCTCGAAGGGCCTCGCCGGACTTGAGTTCGCTGTAGGAGTCCCCGGCACGCTCGGGGGCGCTCTGGCTATGAACGCCGGTTCGCGTGACGCATGGATCGGCTCGGTCACTGAATCGGTGACACTCTACGTTCCCGGTGAGGGTCTCATTCGAC
>CAZGNF010000027.1:0-10628 GCA_964527045.1 uncultured Coriobacteriaceae bacterium
GCTCGATACCAAGGGCCTTCAACCTCGACGTGAGGTATGGGTCCAGCTCCTCGACTACCGCGAGTCGACCGACCTTCGAGGCGAACTCAACGATCAGGTTCTCGGGAAGCGGGTTGACCATGCCGATCTTGAGCACCGAGGCCTCGGGCAACGCTTCGCGCACATACTCGTATGCGATACCCGACGTAACGATACCGAGGCTCGCATCGCGCATCTCGATCCGGTTCAGGTCGGACTCGTTGGAGAACTGCGTGAGCCGCTCCATGCGAGCAGCAAGATCAACGCGACGCGCGCGCGCGTTCGCCGGCATCATGACCCACTTGCCGGGCGAAGGCTTGAATTCGGCCGCTTCGACAGGTGCACGTTCGCCAACCTGTACAAGACTCTTCGAGTGCGAGATCCGGGTCGTTGAGCGCACGAGCACCGGCGTATCGAACTGCTCGGAAATCGCGAATGCGGCCCGCGTGAACTCGAGTGCTTCCTGACTGTCGGAAGGCTCAAGCATGGGAACCTTGGCGAATGCGGCGTAGTTCCGGCTATCCTGCTCGTTCTGACTCGAGTGCATCCCCGGATCGTCTGCAACCAACAGGACATAGCCGCCGCCAACACCGATGTATGAGAGCGTGAAGAGCGGGTCGGCGGCGACGTTCAGGCCCACATGCTTCATGGTCACCAGCGTGCGCTTGCCGCCGTAGCTTACGCCCACGCCTACCTCGGCGGCGACCTTCTCGTTCGGGGCCCACTGACACACCACATCGTCGTACTTCGATAGGTTCTCAAGAACCTCGGTTGACGGCGTACCGGGGTACCCGACCCCGACCGCGACACCGGATTCCCAGGCCCCTCTGGCAACGGCTTCGTTCCCCGACATGAGCGAGCGAGTCAAGCGGTCACCTCCAGAACGGATACCCATCGCGAATGAGCGGAATTCGCTGAATCATAGCACAGCAAAGCATGCAAAAGCCCTCGTGGGGAGCACAATGAATCCGCACCTACCTGGGCGCTGCGACGGCTAGAAGCGCGACGCTCCGACATAGTCGCCGCTCTTGAGAATGCGGTCGGTGAGCGACGAGACCTTGACGACGTCGCCAGTGCTTGGCGCATGGATGTAGTTGCCATTGCCCACGTACATTCCGACGTGGTGAATCCTCGATGCGTCACCGCCGGTGCCGAAGAAGACGAGGTCGCCTGCTCGCAACAGGTCGAGGCGATTCGGTGCGATGTGCGCACCGGCGTTGTACTGGCTGCGACTGGTACGCGGAAGCGTGATGCCAAGCTGCTTGTACACGTACTGGCACAGACCAGAGCAGTCGAACCCGGAAGGCGACGTGCCGCCCCACTTGTAGGGAACGCCCAGATACTGCAGCGCGATCCCCACAGCCTCAGGATGGCCCGCCGGCAGATTGCCTTCGGAAGTCGGCGGACGCCCACCGGATCCGCGCGCGGCAAGTGCAGCGGCTTGTGCTGCACGTTCGGCCGCCAGCTTCGCCTGACGCTCCTGCTCGGCCTTGATCAGTGTCTTGACCTCGGCGTTGAGCGACGCGACGTACGCTTCCTGCTTCGCGATCTGGGTCTCGATTCCCTTGGCGCGGGTCTCGGTCTCCGTCTTGAGCGCGACTTGCTCGGCCTCACGGGTCACCAGGGAGGCCTCAAGCGCCTCAACCTGCACCTTGGACGCTTTCACCCGCTTGACGAGTTCCGCATCGCTTTGGTTGATACGGGTAAGGAGTTCGACTCGGCTCACGAAGTCCTCGAAGGAGTTCGTGCCGAGCAGCACGCCCAGCACATTCGTGCTGCCCTCTTTGTAGATGGCAGCGGCCCGATCCCCCAGCCGGGCCTGAGCCACAGCCAGGTCCCGATTGGCATTCTCCAAGTCGATGCGGGTAGTCCGAATCTCCTGGCGCGTCTTGTCGAGCGCCTCGGAAATCGCATTGTATTCCTCGACCTGCACCTCGAGTTCGATGGCCATCGCGTCGAGCTTCTCCTGCGCGGCCGTGGCTTCGCTGCGCTTCTGCTCGATGGCTGCATTGCTCGGCTCGGCCGAAGCGGGCACTGTCCCAAGAAGGAGTGCGAAGGCGATCGCGCAGACAAGAGGCGCACGCCAGGGGTGACTCACGAATGTGGACCGCACGATGCACCTCCAACTGCGTCTGCATGCTACGTCAAGAGGGCGGCAGGTCGAAATCGCAACCGATACACTCGGATTCTACCACAATCGGCTGAAACTGAGCGGCCGCCGGGTATCCGACGGCCGCTCGTCATGTGCGAAGAAGGGCTGCTAGTCGACGTGGATCAGCGAGACGATTCTCGAGTCACCAAGCTTCTCGCGTCCGCCGAGAAAGTCGAGCTCGATAAGGAACGCGAACCCCGCCGTGCGGGCACCCGTCGCCGCAACCAGCGCATTCTTGGCCGCGGCAGTCCCACCGGTCGCAAGAACGTCGTCGACGATCAAGACGACGTCGTCCGCCTCAAGCGCGTCCGCATGTATCTCGAGCGAGTCCGTGCCGTACTCGAGCGCGTACTCGGCCTTGGTGGTCGCCCCGGGCAGCTTGCCCGGCTTTCGGGCCGGCACGAAGCCAGCGCCGAGCTTGTACGCCAGCGCACCACCGAAGATGAATCCGCGCGCCTCTGCACCAAGCACCTTGGTGATGCCCGCGTCGGCGAATGCATCGGCGATGGTGTCGATCGCGCCACGGAAGCCTTCCGGGCTCGCCAAAAGCGGCGTGATGTCCTTGAAGATGATGCCTTCTTTGGGGAAATCCGGAATGTCACGAATGTACGTAGACAGATCCACGAGCGTCTCCTTCATGATGCGGTCGGAACACGCGTTCCACAGTAGCGCGGAACCGTGGTGATAACCAGTGCGACTAGAGCTGCGCGCCGAGCGTGGCAAGCTGAGCCCGCGTGCCAAGAACCACCAGCTCATCCCCCACCGCGAAGACCGTCTCGGCGGGCGGGTTCGCGTTGAGCACGCCCGCTGGTGAGCGTACCGCGAGGATGTAGGCGCCGGTGCGATCCCGGATCTGCGCTTCACGAATAGACTTGCCGATAAGCGCGGACGAAGCGCCTACCTTGATGGAGTCCAGGCGAAACTCGATCTCGTCACCATGTGTCACGACGTCGAGATAGTCCGCCACCACAGGGTGCAAGACCATGTCAGCCATGCGTCGACCGCCGATCACATTGGGCGTGAGGACACGGTCTGCGCCGGAGCGGAGGATCTTGGCCTCAGAGACCACCGATGAGGACCGGGCAACGATGTAGATCGAAGGATTCAAAGAACGGGCGGTCAGGGCCACGAAGAGATTGTCAGCGTCGGTGTCTACGGCAGTAACAAGCCCCTTGGCACGTTCGACTCCGGCTTCCTTGAGCACTGCTTCATCAGTCGCGTCGCCATGCACGAAGAGCCACCCCGCCTCCTCGGCCGCCTGTGCACACTCCTCACAGCTGTCGATGACGACGAACGTGACGTCTTCGTCGGCAAACGACCTCGCTACGACAGAGCCGACACGACCGATGCCAACGACGATGTGGTGATCCGACAGTCCGCTGATACGCTTCTGCATGCGGCGTCCTTCCAGGAGTGTCCGCAGGTGACCTTCTACCATGAACTCGATGATGGCTCCGAACGAATACGCGATACCGCCTACCCCGGCGAAGATCAGACCGATCGTGAAGATCCTGCCGGCATCCGACAAAGGCGCCACTTCCCGATACCCGACCGTCGCGATGGTGATGACGGTCATGTAGAGCGAGTCGAACGGCCCCCAACCTTCGATCACCTGGTACCCCACGGTGCCTACCAGAAGAACGACGGCCAGGAGCGACGCGGCTATGATGACGCGGCGCAGCATCAGCCCATCACTCCATCATGAAGGGTCGCCAGGAACGGGAGGTTGCGGTACCGGCCGCCAAGATCCATCCCATACCCGACCACGAACCGGTCCGGAATCCGCGTGCCGACGTAATCGATGGCGAGGTCCGCGATTCGACGCACGTCCTTGTCGAACAGCGTGCAGACGGCGATGCTCGCTGGCTTGCGCTGTCGAAGCACGCCGAGGAGGTAGTTGAGCGTGAGGCCGGTGTCGATGATGTCCTCCACCACGAGCACATCTCGGCCAGCGATAGAATCGTCCAGATCCTTGGTGATTCGGACAGCGCCACCGCCGTCGCCATACGCCGAGATCGCAAGGAAGTCGAGCGTCAGAGGAAGGTCGATCGCACGGCACAGGTCTGCGATGAAGACGTACCCGCCGCGGAGAACCGTGACGAGCGCAAGGTCGCGCCCCTGGTAGTCGGCGGTAATCTGAGCGCCAAGCCGAACGACGATCTCGGAGATCTCCTCCGAGGAGAACAGGACGCCCTCAAGCGCGGGGTCATGAAACGCGTGATACCCCTTCACCCGTCAGCCCCCGGGGTCGTCCCGGTCGCAGCGTCAAGTCCTCCGCCTTCGCTGTGGGCGCGTTCGTGCACAGGGATTCCGTACTTGAAGAGCAGACGCCTGAAGTCCTTCTGATAAAGGATCTTGATGTTGATTTCCGGGTAGAGCTCCTTGAGGCGCCGAACCTTGCGGTTCTTCTTGGTGACGAGCTTCTGGTTCATAGTGGTGAGCTCGATGAACAGCTCGAAGTCCGGAAGGTAGAAATCCGGCGCGAACGAAGCGATCACCGTGCCGTCGCCGTCCCACTCGATCGGGAACGAGCGGGGTTCGTACTCCCAGTCGATCCGATAGAAGTCGAGGATCTGCGCGGCGACACGCTCACTTGGATGCGCGAACGAGATACCTGCCACCCTGGCCGAGACAGGCAATGACTCGCCGGACTCATCGATCCGATCGGTCATAGCGCCCTACATGACATCGTCGAAAACGCGCGCCAGCGCGCGATGGAGCATCGAGCGCTTGAGCGCGCCGGTAAGCTCCATCAGTTCATTGAGCGTATCCATGAGCTTCTGCCGAATCTCCGGAGTGCGGTGTCGGAAAGACGGCATCAAGGCCTGTGAGAAGAAGGTGGCTTCGCGCTCGGCGAACGTCTCATACATCCGAAGATGACGTGGCTCGATGCCGAACTTTCGGAGATCCCAGCATGCATGTGCGATCGCGATATCGGAACCGATGATCTCGTCCCCGCGCTCGCCTGCAATCAATCCCACAAGACCGAACTCAGAGAGCTCCTTCACGAACGATGTGGGAAGACCCAGGACGTCCGGTGCCTGAGAGACGGGGATCGCCTCGGCTTCATCAAGCGGAAGCGCCATCGTCTCGCTGCGCGAAACCGCAGGCATGAGTTCCGGGGGCACGCGTCCCTTGTCGATCTCCTTCAGCTTCTCGCGAATGACCGCAAGCGGCATGAAGTGCTCCTTCTGCAGCCGCAAGACAAGCTCGATTCGTGATACGTCTGCCGGGTGGAATTTGCGATAGCCGCCACCCGTTCGTTCCGGCGACACCAGGCCCTCATCTTCAAGGAAGCGGATCTTCGAGATCGAGAGATCCGGGTACTGCTCGGCAAGCTTCTCGACGACCTCTCCGATCGTCATGTACTCACGGTGGCTCTCGGCCATACTACGCGCCCCCTCCGGAGAGATAGATCATCCGGAATCGTCCGATCTGAAGCGAATCACCGTTGCGCAGGAGCGCTTTGTCAACCAGCACGTCGTTGACGTAGGTGCCGTTGAGCGAGCCAGCGTCCTCGACCGTCACGCCCTCCGGAGAAAGCCGCAGTCGGGCGTGACTGCGCGAAACCGTCACGTCGTTGAGGAAGATCGCAGACTCAGGATCGCGCCCCACCGACAGCTCGTCACTGTCGATGTAGAAGCGCTCCCCGATCTCGGCACCCTTGTGAACCACGAGCACCGGACCTTCGGCGTGCGCCCCTTCGGGAACGCCGGAGAGTTCTTCAGCGGCGATGGGCTCGAAGGACGCCGTCGCGCCGACCAAACGCGCGCCGCACGAAGCACAGACGCGATCATCTGCGCGTACAGCACCATCGCATGCGGGACATCTCTCCATACCGACCACCTCTATCACAGCGCAGGGATGAGGCGCGTTCTACTCCATGAAGCCGAATTCACGCTTCTTGAACGACTGTGCGATCTGCTCTTCCAGTGCCGCCCCGACTTCCGGGTTCTCAAGCACGCGGGCGAGCTTCTCCTCGCTCAGGCGGTTCTTCACATACGGATCGTTCAGCGCATCAGCAAGCTTCCTGCCGTTCTGCACCTCGCGAATGACGTACTCGACCACGCGCTCCTCGATGACATCGATCGCGAGATCGTTCAGAAACGCCTGGATCTTCTCGGCAACAGTCGACACGCTTCCTCCTTGTGATTGAATCTCTTCCGCGGCGTTGTCGGCCTACTCGTCCCAGTCATCGCTTTCGTCGATGGCAGCGACGTCGAACTTCGACACCCCATGCAGGTCACTCGACATGATGTCGATGAGACGCTCGATATCGTGTCCCGAGACCACATCTCCTCCGGACTCCCGCTGGGTCTTGAGGCGACGAACCAGCTCCGCGCGGAGGATGTCGATCTTGCCGTGCAGTACCCGCCTGCGATAGCTGACCTTCTGCTCGTCTTCGTACAGGTCGTCGAGCAGCTCTCGAAGCTCCTCAACGGACTTGTCCTCGAGGTTGAGCAGCGCATCGTCGATGTTGCGCTTCTTGTCCTCGCCCATCGTCCCTCCCAGTGTCAGGGAACCCTTCGACTCATACCCGGATTGTAGCAGAAAGCGACGACATGGCCCCTCTCTACCTCGGCCTTACCTCGACCCTCATGAGACGAGTTGAAAGCCCTCAACGCACTCGTGTGCGAACTGCACTTCGGCCTCGCTGAGCCGCCCGACTTCGAGTCGAATGCCGAGGGTAGACTCGAAGGCATCACGAAGTGCAGCGATGATCGCTTCAGGTGAGGGCGCTGCGCCAAGCGCATCAGTGAACGTAGCGGTTGCAGCCTGCAGTCGACCGGCCCCGTCCTGCCCGAGGCGGAATGCGGACGATTCCGCATCGATGTCGCGACTGCGAACGAACGATCCATGCTGCAGCACTGTCTCGTGTTCCCACACCTGGGCACTGCCCGAGAGCTTCGCCGCGCCAAGCGCCAGATCAGCCGGCGTCGCATGCAGATAACACGCCCCGGACGCCTTCTCACCGTGCGACCGTGCCGTGAGGTCAGCGGGAACGCCTAACGAGTGATACGCCGAGGCGAGAGCACCGCACAACATCGTGTAGCTTGCACTCACCCCCCTCGGCATGCCGTCTGCGAGGCCCGCGACGACCGAGTAGGTCACTTCGTCATCGTGCAGCACGCCACGACCGCCGGTAGGGCGCCGCACGACGTCGAAGCCCCGCATGGCGCAATACATGAGGTCCACATCGTTGACCGACTGGAAGCGGCCGAGGGTCACCGTCGGCACACGCCAGCTGTACACACGCAGCGTGGGAGGAGACTCCCCCGCTGCCCGAGACGCAAGGAGGGCCCGGTCAACGGCCATGTTCCATGCACCGTCTTGCGGGCCGTCCTGTATGAATCGCCATGTCTGCACGCGCCGCAGTGCCTCCTGGAACTACTCCGCGGGCTTCCACGCGAGGTCGGGTTGCTTCACCGCTGCGGCCTCATCCAGTCTCCGAACGGGCGTGGTGTACGGCGCCTCATGAAGCATCTCGGGATTCTCTTCAACCTCGCGGGCGATCGCGAGCATCGCATCCACGAACTCGTCAAGCACTTCCAGGCTTTCGGTCTCGGTCGGCTCGATCATGATCGCTTCGTGTACGAGCAGCGGGAAGTACACCGTCGGCGGATGCACGCCATGGTCGAGCAGACGCTTGGCCATGTCGAGCGTCCTCACCCCGTGCTGCTTGCGCTGCCGCTCGCCCGAAAGCACGAACTCGTGCATGCAGGTGCGGTCGTACGCAAGATCGAACGCGCCGCGCAGCCGCTCCTTCACGTAGTTGGCCGAGAGTACGGCCTGCTCGGCTACCTCGGTGATGCCTTCCGCGCCAAGCGCACGGATGTACGTGTACGCGCGGACAAGCACGCCGAAGTTGCCGAGGAACGCTTTGACACGGCCGATAGAGCGTGCCGGCGTCGCCAGAGCAAAGGAGCCGTCAGCGTCCTTCACGACCACCGGACCCGGCAGGAAATCGGCAAGCGCCTCTGTTACGCAGACAGGGCCGGATCCCGGTCCGCCGCCACCGTGAGGTGTCGCGAACGTCTTGTGCAGGTTGATGTGCATCGCGTCGAAACCCATGTCACCCGGACGTACCTTGCCGAGGATCGCGTTCAGGTTGGCGCCGTCGCAGAACGCGAGCGCCCCGACCGCGTGCACCATGTCGGTGATCTCGGCGATGTTCTCGTCGAAAAGGCCGAGCGTGTTCGGGTTGGTGAGCATGAGCGCAGCAACATCGGTGTCCAGCGCGGCCTTGAGCGCTTCAAGGTCGACGCCGCCACGGTCGTTGCTCGGCACCTGGGTGACCGCGTAGCCGCACATCGCTACTGTGGCGGGATTGGTGCCATGCGCGGTATCGGGAATGATGACCCGCCTGCGGGCATCGCCGTTAGCCACGTGATATGCGCGGATCGCCATAAGCGCTGTGAGCTCGCCGTGAGCCCCGGCCGCCGGTTGCAGTGAGACGGCGGGAAGGCCCGCTATCTCGCCAAGCGCGGCCTGAAGGCCGTGCATCAGACCGAGTGCTCCCTGGACGGTCTCGGCGGGCTGATACGGGTGGATCGCCGCAAAGCCCGGCAGGCGGCACGCCCACTCGTCGATGCGCGGGTTGTACTTCATCGTGCACGAACCAAGCGGGTAGAACCCGCTATCAACCCCAAAGTTCACACTCGCGAGATGCTGGTAGTGACGCGCGATCTCGACCTCGGTCACATGTGGCAGTCGCGGTGCCCGCGTACGGATACTTCCGCCGAGGACTTCCGACAGGTCGACGTCGGGAACATCAAGCGCCGGTGCCTCGACGCAACGCGATTCGGGAGAGCCGGTTTCGAAGATGAGCGGGCGGGCCACCGCTTCGCGCTTCATGTGCTCGCTCACAGCGACACCACCTCCCCGACGAAACGATCCATCTGGGCACGAGTGCGCTTCTCCGTCACGGCGAACAGCACCAGCCCCGCGTGGTCGTCCGTGAATCTCGACAGATCGAGACCCGCCAGGAAGCCGCGCTCCAGCATCGCGTGCTGCATCGTGGCGACGTCGCCGTCATAGCGCAGCGCGAACTCGTTGCCGAACGGCGCGTCGCTCACTGCCGAGAACCGTCCGGTCGCGATCAGCGCATCTCGCAGGTAGTGTGCCTTTGCGACACACGCGCGGGCGATACCCGCGAGTCCGACCGTGCCGACAGAAGCAAGATAGACGCCGGCGGCCAGGGCATTGAGCGCATGGTTGGAGCAGATGTTGGACGTCGCCTTCTCGCGACGGATGTGCTGCTCGCGCGTCTGCATCGTCAGCACGAACCCCGGGCGTCCATCGACGTCCTTCGTGCGCCCCGCGATGCGTCCCGGCATCTGCCGGATAAACTGCTCTTTGCATGCAAAGAACCCGAATCCGGGCCCACCGAACGACATTGCATTGCCGAGCGGTTGACCCTCCCCGACCACGATGTCGGCGCCGAGAACGCCCGGTGCCTCCATCACGCCGAGAAGAATCGGGTTGGATGCGACGACTACGAGCGCCCCTGCATCGTGCGCAAGCGCCGCGATTGCCGGCACGTCCTCGACACAGCCAAGGAACGACGGCGACGTCAAGAGCACGGCGGCAGCATCCGCGACAAGACCGGACAGCGCAGCACGGTCAGTCAGACCTCCGACGGCCGGGCAGGTCACGACTTCGATCATCCCGGACGCGGCGTAGGTCGCCAGGACCTCAAGCCATTCAGGATGCACGGCCCCGCTGACGACCACACGGTGGCGCTTCGTCACGCGAGCCGCCATGAGCGCCGCCTCGACGAACGCTGTCGCACCGTCGTACATCGATGCATTGGCGACATCCATACCGGTGATCGCGCAAACCATCGACTGGTACTCGTAGATGGCCTGCAACGTGCCCTGGCTGATCTCGGGTTGATACGGCGTATACGCCGTGAAGAACTCGGGCTTGCTCACCACCGCATCCACGATCGCCGGGATGTAGTGGTCGTAGCAGCCGCCGCCGAGGAACGACACGAGGCCACCTGCATTGGAAGCGGCAAGCGCCTCGATCTCGGCGGCCAGATCCACCTCGCTCATGCCCGGAGGCAAAGCGAGCGGTCGCGAAAGGCGGACGCTCGCAGGTATGACTTCAAACAGTTCGTCGACGGTGCGCGCACCGACGGCGTGCAGCATAGTCTCGCGCTGCTCGCAGGACACCGGTATGAAGCGCATGCGCCTAGGCTTCCTCAGCGATGAAGGCTTCGTATTCCTCGGCAGACATGAGTTCGTCCAGCTCGGCCGGAACACTCATCTTGACCTTGAGCATCCAACCATCGCCGTATGCATCCTCGTTGACCGTCTCGGGAGCGTCGCCCAGGGCGTCGTTCACTTCGACGATCTCGCCGGTCAGCGGCGAGAAGAGCTCGGACACGGACTTCACGGACTCGATCTCACCGAAGCTCTCGCCAGCGGCTACCTCGTCGCCAACGGAAGGCAGG
>CAZGNF010000027.1:10638-16539 GCA_964527045.1 uncultured Coriobacteriaceae bacterium
GGCTCGGAGATGTGTATAAGAGACAGACATAAACGACCTCGCCAAGCTGATCCTGCGCGAAATCGCTGATGCCGATAATGGCGATCTCGCCATCGAGTTTGACCCACTCGTGCTCTTTGTCGTACTTGAGATCCTTCGGATACATTCGGGTTGTGCTCCTTTCGGGTGTCTGTCTACGACGAAAGCGCGGAGAGTGACGTCTGCTTGACGAACGGTGGCCGGACGACCGTGGCGGCGACTTCCTTGCGGCGAATCGCGATCACAAGCTCCGTACCGGGCGCGGAAAGCTCCGCAGGAACGTATGCCGTCGCGATGCCATGTGCAAGCGTCGGTGAGTACGTGCCGCTTGCCACCTTACCCACCTCGGTGCCGTCATGCAACACGGGATACTCATGCCGGGGAACGCCCTCCGACACCTCAAGGCCGACGAGCTTGCGCGCAGGCCCCGATTCGCGGACCCGCGCAATGGCCTCAGCACCGATGTAGTCGGCCTTCGCCTTCGGAACGACCCAGCCCAGACCCGCCGAGACGGGATCGACGCCGCGGTCCATATCGCTGCCGTACAGCGGGTAGCCCATCTCGAGTCTGAGCGTATCGCGAGCGCCAAGTCCGCATGGCGTGACCTCGGCGAAGGAGAGCAGCAACCGCCAGACGGCGACCGCGTGATCCGCATGGCAGACGATCTCGACGCCGTCCTCGCCGGTGTAGCCGGTTCGCGCCAGCAGGACCGGGATCTCCTCAAGCCGCGCCTCGGCGATATGGAAGCGCGCCGGCGGCTTGAACCCGTCGCCTGCAAGGCTCTCGATGACCTGAAGCGCCAGCGGTCCCTGCACCGCGATAAGGCCGGTGCGGTCGGATTCGTCAACGGCTTCCACACCTTCGGGCAGGTGAGCCGTGATCCAGTCCCAATCAGTCTGTCGGTTGGCTGCATTCGCGATGATGAGATACTCGAGGTCACCGGTGTGGTACACGATGAGATCGTCAATGATCCCGCCGTCCTCGTCACACATGACGGTGTAGAGCGCACTGCCAAGCTCGTCGATCTTGTGCAGGTCGTTCGTGACGATCGACTGAAGAGCATCGAATGTCTCGAAGCCGAAGAAGCGGAACTCCGCCATGTGGCAGACGTCGAAGATCCCCACCGAGGAGCGCACGGCCTTGTGCTCCTCGATGATGCCGACGTACTGCACCGGCATCTCCCATCCGGCAAACGGCACGATGCGCGCGTTGAGTGCAAGATGCTCTTGATACAAGGGCGTTCGCAGCAGAGCTTCGGTCATGGTGATCCCTTCTCGTTCGGTCACAGCACCGTGACCGTCTCAGCTTGTAGCTGCCCACCGAATAGCTTGCGCCACAGGCGCGTCGCACCTATCTTGAAGCGCTCCCATCCGCTCGGAACGGGGACATCCGCCGCCGAGACGATCGGGACCTGCGCGATAAGACGTCCACCCTGTTCCACGCTGAGCGTACCCAGTCGCTGTCCTTTGGCAACGGGAGCCTGGATCGAGTCCGCATAGCTTGCGCGCGTGCTGACATCACCCAGAACATCGAACACGGGCGTAGACGTGGACTCGGCAACGACTGCGGGAACGGTACGGTCAAGGTAATCGGTCACGGCCACCAGGGCTGTGGTCGTCTCGGCGCTCGTGACCTGACGTACGCCGTAGTGCTCGAATCCCCAGTCCAACAAGCGTTTGGCCTGGACGAATCGCGCATTCTCGGTCTTGGTTCCCAGGATCACCGCGAACAGCTCGATCTCACCGCGCTTGGCCGAGGCAACCAGGCAGTACCCGGCGTCGTTCGTCCATCCCGTCTTGACCCCGGTGGCACCCTCGTACGTCCCCAGTAGCAGATTGCTTGCGTCGAACCGCTTGGTTGAGCTTCCGGTGGGAACGCTGACCGTCCTTTGCCCGACCATCTCCCGAAACGCCGGCTTTCCCATCGCGTATTGAGCCATCGTGGCCAAATCAGCCGCCGATGTGTGGTGACCGGTTTCATCGAGACCATGCGGGTTGGTGAACTGCGTGTGCTCGAGATTGAGGCTCGACGCCTTCTCATTCATCAGATCCACGAAGCCCTGAATCGACCCGCCGATGTGCACCGCAAGCGTAGTGGCAGCATCATTGCCCGAGTGAACCAGCATCGCCTCGAGCAATTGACGCACGGATAGCTTCTGACCCGCACGCAATCCGACGTCTGCCTCCCCCACCCTCGCGGCCTCCTGCGGCACCGTGACCATCTCGGAAAGATCTGGCACCGCCTCGAGGACGACGATCGCAGTCATGATCTTCGTCGTGCTCGCCATCGCGCGCTCAGCGCTTGCGTCACGTGACCACAGGAGCTGGCCGTCAGAGGTCGCGAGCACAGCGGACGGCGTTGTGAGGTCCGGGGCGACGGCTTCCAGGTCGGACGACGCGCTCAGCTGGCGCTCGCCGATCACATCCGTCCCACGCACCTCGGCCAGCGCAGGCGACGCGAACACCAGCGCCAGAGTGAGCAGCGTGGTTACGCCGACCAATCGGCGGCGGGCGAACACGCTGCGAACGAGCATCGGCTTCTCCGTGAGCTGGTAGCGGGACAGTGTCACATTGTAGAGGTTTCACGAGAGCATTGCCGAGTCCTCATGACACCGCACTGTCATGCCGATGAACTGACTGTGTCTGGGCTATCGACTATACTCGCGTTGTCGGAGGGGAAACGTTCGTTCGGGGGGATCACGTGGAATCGTTGTGCAGCGAAGGCAGGCGCAAACACGATACTGGCTTCACGCTTGTCGAGCTCATGGTCGTCGTCCTTATCATCGGTATCCTCGCGCTCGTTGCAGTCGGCTCCTACCAAGCGCTCTCCGCGCGCGCGTCACAGGCCGCGTGTCTCGCCAACCAACGAACACTCTATGACGCTATGAACGTCTACCGCGCACGCAACGGGGGCTCCGTTCCGACCACGACGACCGTTGACTTCCTCAGCGACTATGCGAACACGTGGGAGTTCATCAGCGTGTGTCCGCTCGACAAGTCCCCGCTCACATTCGACCCCACGACGACCAGCATCATCTGTCCGAACCACCCGTTCCCGTAGGAAGCACACGGTTCGACCACGGAGTCCAAGGAGGACCCAACGTTGAAGTACTCGCGATTCGAATTGCTCATGATCTCCCTCGGCGCCATCGTCATCGTGGGGAGCGTGATTCTTGGACCGGGTTCTGCAACCGTCTCGTGGCAAGAGGTCGTCGCACAACTGCTCATCGTCGCCGTTCTGGCGTCGGCGCTGCATTGGGGCCGTGACGGCGGATCTGTGGCAGCGTTCGCAGCGATTCTTGTATACGTCATCATGCGCATACCGCTCTTGAGCCAGCTCGGTCCCACACAGAACCTTATCGCCATGATCGTGACACGAGCGTTGACCTACGCGCTTGTCGGCATCATCGGCGGCGAGTTCTTCGGCAGGATCAAGTACGTGTTCGCCCGCATCGACGGCAATTCAATGCTCGACGAACACACGCAGGTCTACAACCGCACCTACTGCTCTCAGGCACTGAAGAGCGGACTTGGGCAGTTCCAGCGGTATCAGACCCCGTTCTCGATCGCGATACTCAGCCTGGCTCCCGGCCTCCTGACCGATTTGCGGCCGTCTCGCCAGCGCCTCTTGCTGCGCAGCGTGGCAACACATATCCGCAACGACGTCCGACTCGTCGACGACGTCGGCTATCTGGGCGACGGGCGATTCATCATCATGCTCCCCCAGACGCCGAAGACGGGTGCAGAAATCGCAAGCGACCGCGTCCGCAGCGCGATTCGCGACCTTATCGGGGCGAAGGACGAGTCCGTGACGTCTACGCCACTCGGGTGCCCCGGGGACGCCGCGGCCATCTGCGACCTCGCCCGCTCACTTGACCCGGAAACCGAATCGCGGGTCGAAGACGTGTGTGGTCCTACCGAGAGCCTGCCGGAGGCCTAGTCGGCCACGTAGAGCGCACCGGGTTCCACAACGCCGATACCCGCCGTCTCGAGCGCGGACTTCGCGCCAGATGGATCGTCCACCCGGAAGATGTCTACTGCTGCATCTCCCGTCGGCTCCACGAAGCAGTACGCATACTCGACGTTGAGCCCCTGGGCGCCTAGCGCCTCAAGCACATCAGCAAGACCGCCCGGACGATCCGGCACGGCCACCGCGATCACTTCGGTGATCGACGCTCCAAAGCCGCCCTGCTCCAGGACCTTCAGTGCTCGCCTCGGTTGATCGCAAATCAGGCGCACCACACCAAACTCGGCTGTGTCGGCCACCATGAGCGCACGCATGTTGATACCGGCGCTGCCAAGAACGCGCGTCAACTCGGCGAGCCGACCGCTCTTGTTCTCAAGAAAGACGGAGACCTGCTCGATCATCGGTCACTCACTCCCCTCGTTGCGCAGATCCAACACGCGCTTCGCCTTGCCCTCACTGCGCTGGATCGACTTCGGCTCCACGAGCTTGACCTCGATCGATATGGCCAGTGCCGAGGCGATCTCTGCGCCCACGCGACGCTGTAGGTGTTCCAACGCCTTGATCTCGTCAAACGCGAAGTCGGGACCCACCTCGACGTGGACTTCCACATGATCAAGCGAGCCGCGCTTCTTGAGCACGACCTGATAGTGAGGCGCAACGCCGGGTATGCCGGTGAGTACCTGCTCTATCTGACTGGGGAACACATTGACTCCCCGGATGATGAGCATGTCATCGGTGCGACCGCTGACGCGCTGCATGCGGCGGAACGTACGCCCACATGAGCACGGTCCGGGAATGATCCGCGAGATGTCGCGGGTGCGATAGCGAATGACCGGGATGCCCTCTTTGGTGATGGTGGTGAACACCACCTCGCCCATCTCGCCATCAGGCACTGGTCTAAGCGTGGCCGGGTCGATGATCTCGATGATGAAGTGATCCTCGTTGACATGCAGCCCGTTCTTGCACTCGCACTCAGCTGCCACGCCGGGACCAAGCACCTCTGACAGGCCGTAGATGTCGATCGCCAGGATACCGAGTGCTGCTTCGAGTTGGGTTCGCATGTTCTCGCTCCATGGCTCAGCGCCGAAGACGCCCGCCTTAAGCGGGAGATCGCGCGGATCGATCCCCATCTCCAGCGCAGTCTCCGCGAGCAGCAGAGCGTACGATGGCGTCGCAGCGAGAACCGTCACCCCGAAGTCCTTCATGACCTGGATCTGTCGTTTGGTGTTGCCACCCGAAATCGGAATGGTCGCAGAGCCGAGGCGCTCTGAACCGTAGTGCACGCCAAGCCCTCCGGTGAACAATCCGTAGCCGTAGCTGATCTGAACGATGTCATCAGCGGTCGCGCCTGCCGAGGCCAGCGTGCGGGCCATCAGGTCGCCCCAACGATCGATGTCGCCTTTGGTGTAGCCGACGACGGTGACCTGGCCGGTGGTTCCTGATGAGGAGTGCACCCGCACGATATCGCGCATCGGCGCGGCGAACATCCCGTACGGATACGCCGCCCTCAGATCGTCTTTCACGGTGAAAGGAACGTTCGCGAGGTCGGCAAGCGAGCGCACCATGCTCGGATGGAGCCCCGCGCTGTCGAACTTCTCACGGTACGGGGCCACCCGCTCGTAGACACGATCGAGCGTCTTGCTCAGGCGCTCAAGCTGCAGCACCTCAAGGTCCATGCGAGGCATCGCCTCGAAATCAGGTTGGAACACACCCTCCCCCTTCGATCCCGCGCTCGCTCGCCGCCTACGGTGTGGTTGTAGCCGGCGTCGATGGCGTTGTGACCTTCGTGCCCACCCGAACGACCTCTTCGGACGGCTTGTAGACTGACTTGAACGTGTCGGTGCGGATGACGGTACCGTTCTTCTTCACGACTCGCGTGACGACGACGGACCGGCCGCTCACGCCCTTCTCATCGAT
>CAZGNF010000027.1:16549-17382 GCA_964527045.1 uncultured Coriobacteriaceae bacterium
CGATGATCTTCGTGCCCACAGGCAGCGTCGCATCCTTGATCTCACGCACGGGGAAGGCGACCGTATTGGTGAACGCGCCCGTCTGATAGTCGACCTTGTAGCCGGTCTCGGTTCCGTACAAGGATACGGTCACCGAAGAGTTCGTGTACGCCGTAGCGACCAGAACCCAGTTCGGCGTGTCATTGCGGAACTTGAAGTCGGGTCCGCCCCACGAGACGGTAGCGTCACGGCCCTTGGGGTAGTGGCTGATGTAGAGCGAGTGGTTGTGTCGCTCTACGACCGGCAGGCCCGAGAAGAACACCGTGTTGAACACTGTCGTGCCGATTTGGCACACACCGCCGCCAAGCTGCGGAACGAGCTTGCCGTTCACGATGGCGTTCGCTTCCTGATAGCCCTTCTCGGCGGTTCTTGGTCCGATCGTCTCGTTGAACGAGAAGACGCCTCCCGGCGGAATGAGCGTGCCGTCGAGGGCGTCCGCCAGCGTGTGGATGTTGTTGACGCGCGGCTTGTTGCTTGCGGAGTATGTCGTCGTGTAGGTGGAAAGACGGGTGGTGATGCCCATCCCCTTCGCCATGTCGGTAGTGATGGCGGGCTCGACGCGCTTCATCGCGAGCTCGGCGACGCGCTCACCATCACCGGTAAGTGCGGCCATGAGCCGCGCGGCCAGGTCTTCGGCATCCACGCCGAGACCGTCCTCGGCGGGCACGATAGTCACCTTGCCGCTTGAGACCTTGAACGTGGCGTCCTTCGCGATCTTGCCGACTTCCTTGACCAGCGGCACGACGGTAGCGGAAACCTCTGCGCTGTCGAGATAGCACTCAAGTGTGTTCGAG
>CAZGNF010000028.1:0-17286 GCA_964527045.1 uncultured Coriobacteriaceae bacterium
CGTGGCGACTGCGATGATCTGCGCGCCGCGAGCGCGCACCTCCTGGATGTTGCTCACGACCTTCTCGTACGTGTGCCCCTGCGTCGCCACCACCACGACCGGCACTTCCGGCGTGATGAGCGCGATGGGGCCGTGCTTCATCTCGCCGGCGGCGTACGCCTCGGCGTGGATGTAGCTGATCTCCTTGAGCTTGAGCGCGCCTTCCATGGCAACCGGCACGCCCATACCCCTGCCGAGGAAGAGCGAGGACACCGCGTCTTTGTAGACAGCCGCGCATGCCTCGATATCGTTGGCATCGCTGAGAATCGCCTCGACGACCTCCGGCGTGCGCGCAAGCTCGGCCCAGAGCGCGCCAATGCGGTCGTCATCGAGGATGCCCTTGGTCTGCGCGAGCTTGAGCGCCAGCACCGTGAGCGCAGCGATCTGCGCGGTGAACGTCTTGGTGGCCGCAACGCCGATCTCCGGACCGGCATGCGTGTAGATGACGCCGTCGCTCTCGCGCGTCACGCGCGACCCCACGACGTTGGTGATCGCGATGACCTTCGCGCCGCGCTGGCGCGCTTCACGCACGCCCGCAAGCGTGTCGGCAGTCTCGCCCGACTGCGTGATGGCGACCACGAGCGTCTCGGCATCCACGATGGGATCGCCGTAGCGGAACTCGCTTGAGACCTCCACCTGCACCGGGATGCGCGCCCACTGCTCGATGAGGTGCTTGGCGACCACGCCTGCGTGGTACGAGGTGCCGCACGCGACGATGAAGACGCGATCGATGGCGGCGACCTCGGCGTCGGTCATCTGGAGCTCAGAGAGCTGGATGATCCCGCCCTCGCCCATCCGGCCGCGGAGCGTCTCTCGGATGGCTTTGGGCTGCTCGAATATCTCCTTGAGCATGAAGTCCTCGTAGCCGCCCTTCTCGGCAGCGTCGAGGTCCCACTCCACGTGCATCATCTCGGGCTCGGTCTCGGCGCCCGAGGCGTCGATGACCGTCACGCCGTCGGCGGTCACGGTCGCGACGTCGCCGTCGTGCAGCACGAGGATCTCGCGTGTGTACTCCAGCACGGCGGGGATGTCACTCGCGACGATGTTCTCGCCCTTGCCGATGCCGATGATGAGCGGCGAGTCCTTGCGGGCTGCCACGATGGTGTCCGGGTCGTCCAGATGCACGACGCCAAGCGCGTAGCTGCCCTCGAGGCGGCGCACGGCATGCGCAACCGCGTCTGCGAGGTCGCCCTGGTAGTACGCCTCCACCAGGTGCGCGACGGTCTCGGTGTCGGTCTCCGAGCGGAGCACGTGCGCGGCAGCGGCAAGCTCCTCGCGCAGCTCGGCATAGTTCTCGATGATGCCGTTGTGGACGACGGCGATCTTGCCGGTGCAGTCGGTGTGCGGGTGCGCGTTCGTTTCGTTCGGCGCGCCGTGCGTGGCCCAACGCGTGTGGCCGATGCCAACGCTGCCAACAACGGGCGCCTCGGCAAGGGCTTCGCGCAGGTTCACAAGCCGACCGACGCGTCGCATGACGGCAAGCGTCGAATCGCTCACGATCGCGACGCCGGCCGAGTCATAGCCACGGTACTCAAGTCGTGCAAGGCCGCCGAGCAGAACTTCACTTGCCTGGCGCGGGCCAACATATCCAACGATTCCACACATAGGTACATCCTCTCGCGAGGTAGCTGGTCAGGGTGTGTGCGGCGATTCGCCGCGAATGCAGGCACGATGATTTCCCCGTGCGGGGTACGTACCCGCGTGTGTCTGCGTGAACCTGGATCGACGTCGCTTTGTCTCCCGATCGCTCGGGGGCTTTGTCTTCGTCGTTTCGACTCCAGAAGCCGGAGGGCCATCCGCCGAGTCTTTCGATAAGCCCTCACCTCGTCAACTGGCGCGGGGGTTTGTGCCTCCGCTGCGCTTCGCGCTGCCAGTCCTGGCGCTCGCATTCAGGTGTGTGGGTCATTCCTCCTCGGCATCGTGGCGTTGCTTGCCGAGGATTATATCAGTGTGAGGTTGTCGGGAGGGTTACGGGTCGTTCTACCCCAGCTCGCGCCGCACGACCTCGGAGATCCGGTCGACGATCGCGCGGGCGGTCTCGGTATCCGCTGCCTCTACCATCACGCGCACGAGCGGCTCGGTGCCCGATGCACGCACCAGCACGCGGCCGTGCTCGCCAAGCTCTTCCTCGGCAGCGCGGACGGCGTCGTGAACGGCCGAGCTGCCCGAAAGCAGGCCTTTGTCGGCAACGTGGACGTTTTCCAGCACCTGCGGATAGCGGTGCATCACCTGGCGCAGCTCGGAGAGCGGCTCGTCGGACTCGCGAACGATCGCGGCAAGCTGCAGCGCGGTGATGAGGCCGTCGCCGGTGGTCGTGTGCTCGAGGAAGATGACGTGCCCGGACTGCTCTCCGCCAAGCATCGCGCCCGACGTGCGCATCTGGTCCAGGACGTAGCGGTCCCCCACCTTGGTCTTGATGACGTTGATGCCGCGCTCGCGCATGGCGCGCTCGAAGCCGAGGTTGCTCATCACGGTCGCCACGACGGTGTCGCCCGGCAGCTCGCCGCGCTCCTTCATCTTCGCGGCGCAGATGGCCATGATCACGTCGCCATCAAGCTCGGCGCCGGTCTCGTCTACCGCCAGCACGCGGTCTGCATCGCCGTCGTGTGCGATGCCGAAGTCCACCTCGTGCGCCTTGACGAGTTCGGAGATGACCTCAAGATGCGTGGAGCCGCAGCCGTCGTTGATATCCATGCCGTCGTACTCGCAGTTGATGGCGTGCACGCGTGCGCCGAGGTCCTTGAGCGCCTTCACGGTCGCCTTCGCCGCAGCGCCGTGGCCGCAGTCGACCGCGATCGTGAGCCCCACCAGGTCGCCTCGGACACTCTCCACGGCATGCGAGATGTAGCGGTCGATAGCATCCGGCACCATCTTCGAGCGCCCGACACCAAGGCCGGTGGGACGCTTCCACGTCCGCTCGGAAACGAGGAACTCCTCGATCTCGTCCTCGATCTCGTCCGGAAGCTTGAAGCCGTCGCGGTCGAAGAACTTGATGCCGTTGTACGCAGCCGGATTGTGCGATGCCGAGATCACGACGCCGCCGTCCGCCTTGAGCGCCCGCGTGAGGTACGCGACCGCAGGCGTGGGGACGATGCCCAGCCGGTACGCGTCGGCCCCACCGGAGCACACGCCTGCCACGAGCGCCGCTTCGAGCATGTCACCGCTGCGTCGCGTGTCCATGCCGATGACGATGCTGCCCCGGCCCTTCTCGCCGAGGAAGTGACCGGCCGCCTCGCCGAGCTTGAACGCTAGCTCGGGAGTGAGGTCGTCGTTCGCGATTCCGCGCACGCCGTCGGTTCCGAAGAGTCGGGACATCAGTTCTCCTCCGAAAAGAAGGGCCCGCCGCTTGGGCAGGCCCTTCGTACGAATCCAGCCTCGCAGCTCTAACGCTTGGAGAACTGCGGCTTCTTGCGGGCCTTCTTCAGACCGTACTTCTTGCGCTCGACCATACGCGGGTCACGGCGCAGGAAGCCAGCGGCCTTAAGCTCGCCACGATAGTCGTCGCCGGCCTCGAGCAGTGCGCGCGAGATGCCGTGGCGCAGGGCGCCAAGCTGACCGGAGACGCCGCCGCCCTTGAGGGTTGCGATAACGTCGAAGTGGCCGAGGGTCTCGGTGACCTTGAACGGCTGATCGACGAAGTTCTTGAGCTCCGGACGACCGAAGTAGTTGTCGAAGTCACGGCCATTCAGCGTGTACACGCCGGTGCCGGGGGTGATGCGCACACGGGCTACAGACGTCTTGCGGCGTCCGGTACCCCAGTAGACTGCTTTGTTCTCGGCCATGCGTTAGCCCTCCAGGGTGATCTGACGCGGCTTCTGAGCCTGCTGCTTATGCTCGGGACCGGCGTACACCTTGAGCTTCATGCCCATGGCACGGCCGAGCGTGTTCTTGGGGAGCATGCCCTTGACGGCACCCTCGATGACGCGCTCCGGCTTGCTGGCAAGCAGATCACCCATGGTGATCGACTTGAGTCCGCCCGGGTAACCGGAATGGCGGTACTTCTTCTTGTCGGTGAGCTTGTTGCCGGTGAGCTTGATCTTGGACGCGTTGATGACAATGACGAAATCGCCAGTGTCGACATGAGGGGTGTACTGCGGCTTGCGCTTACCCTTCAGTATTGTCGCGACCTCGCTCGCCAGTCTGCCGAGCGGAATGTCGGTGGCATCGATGAGCAGCCACTCGCGCTCGACCTCGCCGGGTTTCGCGTAATAGGTCTTCACTAAGTCCTCCAGAAACTGAGATTACGGTGTCGTTTTCATGAGTTCACGGGGCTCAGGAAACGAACCCTTACACTTTAGCCGCGGGAGTTCAGATAGTCAACAAACGCCACCGGGCGTATCTATCCCTGTCGCGGCCTGCTTACAGCCAGCACTCCTCGGCGTAGTCCACGTGCCAGAGCGTGAGGCCGAGCGCCGGCGCTGTGGGACCGGCGACACTGCGATCACGCGCCGCGAGCACCTCGGCTATCCACTCGGGTGGGCGCTTGCCTCGGCCGACCTCCACCAGACTGCCAACCAAGATGCGCACCATCGAGTGCAGGAACGCGTTGCCCACGATGCGAACGACGATGCAGTGCTCCCCCATCTCGTGCGCGGGCGCAATCTCGATCGCCTCGATGCGCCTGACCGTGCGCTTGCCCTCGGCCGAATCCGCCACGCAGAACGATCGGAAGTCGTGCTCGCCGAGCAGCAGCCCTGCCGCCTCGCGCATCGCGTTCAGATCGAGCGCCGAGGGCGTCCACCAGGCGAAGCGGCCGAGGAAGAGCGGTGCGGCCGGACCGGGCACGATGCGGTAGCGGTACTCTCGGCCCACCGCCGAGAAGCGCGCGCTGAAACCCGCGGGTGCGCGGCGCACACCGGTGACGATGACCTCGGGACCACAGAGCGCGTTGAGCGAGCGGATGAACGCGCGCGAGTCCGGCTCGGCACCGGTTGCGGCGTACGTCACGACCTGGCCGAGCGCGTGAACGCCGGCGTCGGTGCGACCCGCGCCGGTGGTCTCGACCGGCTCGCGCAGGATGGTCTCAAGCGCAGCTTCAAGCCGGCCCTGCACGGTGTCGCACTGCGGCTGGCGCGCGAATCCCGACAGGTCGGTCCCGTCGTAGGACACGGTGAGAACGATGACTTCGTCGGACAACGATCCTCCTAGAGCACCAGGCCGAGCGCAACGAGCGCAAGCGAGCCCAAGCATAGCACCGCCCAGTCGGCAGTTCGCATCACGGATTCGTGCAGTCGCGTCCTGCCAATGCCACCACGGTAGCAGCGCGACTCCATGGCGGTTGCAAGGTCGTCTGCCCGGCGGAACAGGTTCACGAAGAGCGGCACCAGCACCGGCCCGAACGCTTTCGCGCGGCGGATCGGACCGCCCTCGTCGAAGCGCGCACCGCGTGCGGTCTGGGCAACAAGGATCTTCTCGGCCTCCTGCGCGGTGGTGGGGATGAAGCGGAGCGCGATGGTGAGCATCATGGCGACCTCGCTTGCCGGGAAGTGCAGCCGCTCGAACGGACGCATGAGGCGCTCGAGGCCATCGGTGAGCGCGACCGGCGAGGTGGTGAGCGTGAGGAGCGACGTCCCCACAACCAGCAGCACGATGCGCGCCGCGAAGAAGATGCCGGTCACGAGGCCGGGGCCGTCGATGGCAAGCGGGCCGAGACGAACGAGGCTCACGGTCGCGGGGTTCCACCTGAGCGCGTGCGCGGCCAGCGTGATGATGAGGATGAGCATGACGGCTTTCGTGCCGCGGAGCGCGATTCGCCACGGCACGCGCGAGATGCGCACGGTCGCGGCGACGACCACGCCCGCGAGCGCAAGGCCGATGAGGCCGTGCATGAGGAAGAGCGAGAAGGTGAACGCTGCCACGAGGCCCATCTTCGTTCGAGGGTCGAGCGCATGCACCGGGGAGTCGACCGGCACGTACTGTCCGAATGCGACGGGGACTCTCATCGGAGCGCCCCCCTGGCTTCTGCGAGATTGGCGGCCGCCTGCACGGGGTCGAGCGCGATCGACGGGATGGCGGCGCCCCGACCGCGAGCGAGGACCTGCGTCCGGATGACGTCTGGCAGCGCAAGGCCGGCGCCCTCGAACGGCCCGGGGTCGTCCAGAAGCTTTTCCACGCTCCCGTCGAACGCCGCCATGCCGGACGCGAGCGCAAGGATGCGCGTCGCAACCGGCAGGAACTGCTCGGGGTCGTGCGTCACCACGAGAACGCCCGCACGCTCGCGCGCGACGGCGATCGCGGCGAGCACGGCGTCGCGCCCCTCGCGATCGAGACCGGCGGTCGGCTCGTCGAGCAACAGGTACGCCGGACGCATCGCGAGCACGCCGGCGACCGCAACGCGGCGCGCCTCGCCTCCCGAAAGCGTGAACGGCGAGCGATCGCCGAAGCTGTCGATAAGCAGCCCGACGCTTGCAAGCGCCTCTCGCGCCGCATCCTCGGCATCCGGAAACCGCAGGTTGCGCGGGCCGAAGAGCACGTCGTCGAGGACCGTCTCGGCGAAGAACTGCGTCTCGGGATTCTGGAAGACGATGCCCACGCAGCCCGGCCGCCCCGGCTTCTCGCCGTCGACCGAGACCGTGCCGGCATCGGGCTCGAGCAGCCCCGACAGCAGCCGCAGGAGCGTCGACTTGCCGGAGCCCGTCGCACCCACGACGAGGACGAGCTCGCCGGGCTCGAGCGTGAGTGATACGTCGGCCAGCGCCGGCGAAGCGAACGCGGTTCCGGCGCCGTACGTGTACGAGAGCGCATCCGCTACGAGGGCCATAGCGCCTCCACGACATCCTCCGCCGTGCGTGCGTCGTCAACGTCGACGCCCGCACCGCGCAGTGCCGAGACAAGCCGCGCAAGCGGTGGCGCCTCCAGGCCGAGCGACGCCATCAGCGCGTCGTCGGCAAGCAGCGCCGGCGCGGGGCCGTCGTACGCGATCGCGCCGTGCTTGAGCGCTATCACGCGCTGTGCGTGGAGCGCTTCGGAAAGGTCGTGTGTGATGTGAATGATGCCGGTCCCGGCAGCCTGCAGCTCGCGAAGCACGTCGAGCACATCGCTGCGGCCTTCCGCATCGAGCATCGCGGTCGGTTCGTCGAGCACGAGATACGCGGGCCGCATCGCAAGCGCGCCCGCAATCGCAAGCCGCTGCTTCTGCCCCTCGGAGAGCAGGTGCGGCTCGCGCCGCTCCAGGCCGGTGAGCCGAACAGCCGCTAGCGCTTCGTCGACCCGACGGCGAAGCTCCTCGCGCGCAACGCCGAGGTTCTCGGGCCCGAACGCGACGTCTTCCTCCACAACAGTGCCAACGATCTGGTTATCCGGATTCTGCAGCACAAGCCCCACGCGCGAACGCACATCCCAGGCGCGGTCCTCGTCCGTGGTGTCCATCTCGTCGACGACCACGCGGCCCTCTTCCGGCACGAGCAACCCGTTGAGCAGCCGTGCAAGCGTCGACTTGCCGGACCCGTTCGCGCCGACGAGCGCCGTCCAGGAGCCGGGCTCGATAACCGCCGAGATGCCGAGGAGCGCAGAGCTCCCAGCACCCGGGTAAGTGAATGTCACATCCTCGATGGCGATCATGCGTGCTGTGGTCCTCCAGAATACGAACGAGGGCCCGCCATACGGCGTGGCCCTCGACGTGAGATCGAACCCGGTCGTGACCGGACGACGTGCGGTCTAGTCAACCAGTTCCAGGATGACCATCGGCGCGGAGTCGCCTTTACGCGGGCCAAGCTTGAGGATACGGGTGTAGCCGCCCTCGCGCTCGGTATAGCGCGGAGCGATGTCCGCGAAGATCTTGTGAACAAGCTCGCGATCTCCGAGCTCCGCGAGTGCAAGACGGCGCGAATGAACGTCGCCGCGCTTGCCCCAGGTGACGATCCGCTCGACAAGCGAGCGAACCTCCTTGGCGCGGGTCTCGGTGGTCTTGATCCGCTCGTTCAGGAAGAGGGCGCGCGCGAGGCTGCGGAGCATGGCCTTGGTGTGGCTTGCATCCGTTCCGAGCTTGCGTCCCTGCTTGGCGTGTCTCATAGCGTGCTTCTCCTACCCAGCCAGGCCCAGGCCCATCGCCTGGAGCTTGTCCTTGACTTCCTCGATGGACTTGGCGCCGAAGTTCCTGATGTTCAGCAGATCGGCCTCGGAGCACTCGTTGAGCTGGCCGATCGTGTTGACACCCTGACGCTTAAGGCAGTTGTACGAACGCACGGAGAGGTCGAGCTCCTCGATCGGCGTATCGAGAACACCCTCGTTCTCGTCAAGCGCCGCCGTGAAGATGCCCTCTTCGCTGACAGCCGTGACGGCCTGGTCGGCGAAGAGCGCCATGTGCTCGTTGATGATAAGTCCGGCCCGCGCGACGGCGTCGCTGGGGTCGACCGCACCGTTGGTCTCGACCTCGAGGACCAGGCGATCGTAGTCAGTGCGCTGACCAACACGGGTGTTCTGCACGACGTACGTGCAGCGAACAACCGGGCTGAACAGCGAATCAACCGTGATAACGCCGAGCGGATCCTCGGGACGCTTGTTGCGGTCGGCGGTGACGTAACCGCGGCCGACACCGATACGGATGCTCATTTCAAGCTTGGCACCCTTCTCGAGGGTCGCAATGACCTGCTCGGGAGAGATGAGCTCGAACTCGGCGGGGACCTTGAGGTCCGCACCGGTGACTTCACCCGGACCGGAAGCACTCAGCGTGGCGACACCGTCGCCGGCGCCGATGCCGGTCTCGCGAAACACCAGACCCTTAACATTGAGCACGATGTCGGTGACGTCCTCACGGACGCCCTCGATGCTCGAGAACTCGTGCTGCTTGCCTTCGACGCGGATCGAGGTAGCCGCCGCACCCTGCAGCGAACTCAGGAGCACGCGACGCATCGAGTTGCCGAGGGTGTAGCCGTAGCCGCGCTCGAGCGGCTCGACGACATAGCGAGCAGTACGCTCGTCGATGACATCGACTGCAACCTCTGGCCTCATGAACTCGGTCATGTAGAGAGCCTCCTTGGCCTCGATCAGTT
The DNA here is from genome assembly GCA_964527045.1 of uncultured Coriobacteriaceae bacterium. Taxonomy (GTDB): domain Bacteria; phylum Actinomycetota; class Coriobacteriia; order Anaerosomatales; family Anaerosomataceae; genus UBA2286. The sequence goes on from CAZGNF010000028.1 coordinate 9,030, forward strand.
CGTCTTACTTGGAGTACAGCTCGACGATGAGCTGCTCGCGAACCGGCGCGTCGATCTGATCGCGCGACGGAAGCGCAAGTACCTTGCCCTGAAGCTTCTCAACGTCAACCTCAAGCCAACCCGGAATCTCAACCTTGGAGGAAGAGATGATGGCGGCCTTGACGACGGTCAACTCCTTGGCCTTTGGTGCAACCGCAACGACCTGACCCGGCTTCACGCGGAACGACGGGATGTCTACCCGACGACCGTCCACCAGGAAGTGGCCGTGGCGTACGTTCTGGCGAGCCTCATCGCGTGACGCCGCAAAACCAAGGCGGTACACGACGTTGTCCAAACGGCTCTCGAGCAGGCGCAACAGGTTCTCACCGGTGATGCCGGTCGTCCGGCTCGCCAGCTTGTAGTAGTTGCGGAACTGCTTCTCGAGGATCCCGTAGATCCTCTTTGCCTTCTGCTTCTCACGAAGCTGAATGCGATACTCGCTGTCGCGAGGACGCTTCTTTCCCGCCATACCAGGCGGGTACGGGCGGCGCTCAATTGCGCACTTATCGCTGTAGCAGCGATCGCCCTTTAGGAAAAGCTTGATACCTTCTCGGCGGCACAGTCTGCAGTCCGCCCCGGAATAGCGTGCCATAGGGGTGGTCCTCCCGAAGTTACACGCGGCGGCGCTTGCGCGGCCGACAACCATTGTGTGGGACAGGGGTGCAATCCTGGATGCTCGCGATCTCCAGACCGGCGGCCTGAAGCGAGCGGATTGCGGTCTCGCGGCCCGAGCCCGGGCCTTTGACGAATACCGATACCTTGCGGAGGCCGTGCTCCTGCGCCATCTTCGCGCAGTTCTCGGCAGCCAGCTGCGCCGCGAACGGCGTGGACTTGCGCGAACCCTTGAAGCCTACCGTGCCGGCAGACTGCCACGAGATCACGTTGCCCGAAGGATCGGTGATGGTGATGATCGTATTGTTGAACGTGCTCTTGATGTGCGCTTGGCCGACAGCGATATTCTTGCGCTCGCTGCGCTTTACGCGGGTCTTTACTGTCTTCTTCTTGGCAACCATTGACTACTTGCCCTTCTTCTTCGCACCGATCTGACGGCGGGGGCCCTTGCGAGTGCGCGCATTGGTATGCGTGCGCTGGCCACGGACCGGCAGACCCTTGCGGTGACGGAGGCCACGGTAACAGCCGATCTCCATCAGACGCTTGATGTTCTGCCCGACCTCACGGCGGAGGTCACCCTCGACCTTCAGATTGCGGTCGATGAACTCGCGAAGACGCACTACCTCTTCTTCTGTGAGGTTGCGGACGCGAGTGTTCGGGTCGATCCCGGTTTCCCGGAGGATCTGCTGGCTCGTCGTGAGCCCAATGCCGAATATGTAGGTCAAACCGATCTCTACGCGCTTCTCGCGCGGGAGGTCGACGCCTGCGATACGTGCCACGTGCTCCCTCCTACCTAACCCTGGCGCTGCTTGTGGCGGGGGTTCTCACAGATCACGAGCACCCGCCCGTGACGGCGGATGATCTTGCACTTCTCACACATCTTTTTGACTGACGGTCGTACCTTCATCGATATGGTCCTTTCGGATCATGCTCGTAGCTCTATCTACACACCCAGCCGCAGGTGTTTCGTTTCTCTGTTACGTGAGACACACCCACGGTGCCGGGTGTCTCCATAGGCGCTCACGAAGCGGTTACTTGAACCGGTACGTGATTCTTCCCCTGCTCAGATCGTACGGGGAAAGCTCGACGGTGACCTTGTCACCCGGAAGGATCCGGATATAGTGCATGCGCATCTTGCCTGAGATGTGCGCAAGAATCTTGTGTCCGTTCTCCAACTCAACACGGAACATAGCATTCGGAAGGGGTTCGGTAACCGTCCCCTCCATCTCGATGGCATCATCGCGCTTTCCCAACTACACCTCTCCTTCACCACTGAGAAGCCGCAAACGTGAAGTATATCTCACTCCTAGCGGCTCAGTCCACCCTTACCTTACTCGACCGTGAGAATTACCGGTCCGTCCTCTGTGATCGCAATCGTATGCTCGAAATGCGCGGACAGCGATCCGTCCGCCGTGACGACGGTCCAACCGTCGTCGAGCGACCGCACCTCAAACCCACCAGCGTTCACCATCGGCTCGACGGCGAAGACCATGCCTGGCTTCAACTGTGCTCCTCGGCCAGCCTGCCCGAAGTTGGGAACCTGGGGATCCTCGTGCATCGCACGACCGATGCCATGCCCGACATACTCACGCACCACCGAGAATCCGGCGGCTTCGGCGACCTGCTGAACCGCGGCACCAATGTCGTACAGCCGCATGTTCGGACGCATCTTCGCGATGCCGGACTCAAGCGACGACTGCGTCGCATCCATCAACGCGCGTGCCTCGGCGCTGACCGCACCGACCGGAAACGTCATGGCCGAATCACCGAAGAATCCGTCTACAACAGCACCACAGTCGACTGAGAGGATATCGCCCTCGTTCAGGACCCGCTTTCCCGGAATCCCGTGGACGACCTGCTCGTTGACGGACGTGCATAGCGTCGCCGGGAAGCCATGGTATCCGAGAAACGCCGGCTTGGCGTTCTGGGACCGGATGTACTCCTCGGCGATCGCATCGAGCTCACCCGTCGTGACGCCCGGGCGTACTGCTTCGCCTACGAGACGAAGCGCGACGGCCGTCACACGACCGGCCTCGCGCATCATCTCGATCTCAACAGGCGACTTGAGCACGATCACGAAGGATTATGCCTCCACGATCGCGCGCACATCGGCGAAGACGTCATCGGCGGAGCGGTTTCCGTTCACCGGACGAAGCATTCCCTTGTCCCGGTAATAGGCAATCAAGGGAGCCGTAGAACGCTCGTAGACGTCGAGGCGGTTCGTCACCGTCTCGACCGTGTCGTCGGCGCGCTGCAGCAATTCGCCGCCGCACGCGGGACACACGCCATTGGCGGTCTCCGGCTGCGACACCACGTTGAATATCGCACCGCACTGCTTGCACGTGCGACGGGCAGTCAGGCGCTCGACAAGGGCGTCCTTCTCAACGTCGATGCTGATCACAGCGTCGAGGGTCTTGCCGAGCTCCGCGAGTGCAGTGCCAAGCGCATCGGCCTGAACGACCGTGCGCGGAAAGCCGTCGAGGATGAAGCCCTTCTCGGCGTCCGGCTCCTGGAGGCGCGCCTTTACAAGGCCGATGACGACCGTGTCGGGCACAAGCTCGCCCTTATCCATGTAGCCTTTCGCAGCAAGGCCAAGCGGCGTCTGATTCGCGACCGCCTTGCGCAGGATGTCGCCGGTCGAGATATGAGCGTACCCGTACGCCTCGATCAGCTTTGCAGCCTGCGTTCCTTTGCCGGCGCCCGGTGCGCCAAGAAGCATGATGTTCATCTGGCGTCTCTCCCCTACTTGAAGAAGCCGTCGTAGTGACGCATCTTCAGCTGGCTTTCAAGCTGCGTCATCGTCTCCAGGGCGACGCCGACCATGATGAGGATCGACGTACCACCGAACGACTTGAGCAGCGGTGATGCCGTTGCCTGGAACTCGAACAGGATCTGCGGCAGAACCGCGATCGCCGCAAGGAAGAGTGCACCCGGTAGCGTGATCCTGTTGAGCACGTTCTCGATGTACGTCACGGTCTGCTTCCCCGGGCGCACGCCGGGAATGAACCCGCCGTTCTTGCGGAGGTTGTCCGCAAGGTCGATCGGGTTGAAGACGAGAGCCGTGTAGAAGTACGTGAAGAACACGATGAACACCGCGTACAGGATGATGTGCACGGTACCCTGCGACAGCATCTTCGACATGCTGCTCAGCCAGGCGACTCTCGGGAAGAACTGTGCGAGCGTCGCAGGGAAGAGCAGGATCGATGATGCGAAGATGATCGGGATAACGTTTGCGCCGTTCACCTTGAGCGGGATGTACGTGCCCTGACCGCCATACACGCGGCGACCGACGACGCGCTTGGCGTACTGCACCGGAATACGGCGCTGCCCGCGCTCCATGACGATGACTGCTGCGACGACGATGAGCGACATCGCAAGCAGAATCACCGTGGCGTACCACGCCTGCAGCTGGACCGAGTTGATGATGGTCACCGGGAAGCGGGAGACAATGCTCGCGAAGATGAGCAGCGACATACCGTTACCCACACCGCGCTGCGTGACGAGCTCGCCCATCCACATGATGAATGCGGTACCGGCAAGCAGGCTGATCACGATGATGATCTGGTTGAAGAACGAGAAAGTGATGCCGAGACCACCGCTGCTCGAAGGAGCCTGGAAGACCGACAACAGACCGACCGACTCGACCAGACCGATAGCCAACGTGAGATAGCGAGTCGTCTGCGTGATCTTCCGCTGACCTGCCTCGCCCTCTTTCGACCAGCGCTCAAGCGTCGGGATGACCGCCTGGAGCAGCTGCATGATGATCGAGGACGTGATGTACGGCATGATTCCGAGCGAGAAGATCGCGAAGTTCTCGAGCGCGCCACCCGCGAACAGGTTCAGCAGGCCGAGCGCTGCCCCCGACTGCACGAGATCCTTCACGGAACCCGGGTCGACGCCGGGCACAGGGATGTGTGCGCCGACGCGGTACAGAGCGATGATGCCTAGCGTGAAGAGAATCTTCTTCCGAAGATCCGGAATCCTGAATGCGTTGACGAGTGCCTCGATCACGGCTGTTCGACCGTCCCTCCGGCTGCCTCGATCTTCACCTTCGCAGGGGCGGAGACCTTGTCGACGTTCACGGTCAACGCCTTCGTGATCTCGCCATCGCCGAGAACCTTGACCGGCATCGTCTTGGACTTGATGACGCCCTTAGCAAACAGGGAGTCGACGTTCACGGTCTCGCCCTTGGCGTACAGGCCATCGAGGCGGGACACGTTCACGACCGCGTACTCGACGCGATTGCGGTTCTTGAAGCCCGGGAGCTTCGGCATACGCATCGCAAGCGGGTTCTGGCCACCCTCGAAACCGGGGCCCTTGCCGCCGCCGGAGCGGGAGTTCTGTCCTTTGTCACCACGGCCCGAAGTACCGCCGTGACCACTGCCGTGTCCGCGGCCCACACGCTTGCGGTCTTTCCGCGAACCTGGAGCCGGGAAGAGGTCGTTGATCTGCATAGCTTGTCTCGCTCCTATTCATCGCTCCCGGAGCACTGCTCCGGTGTCGGCCGCTCGCCGCCGACTGACTGCCAATTCGGCGCAGGTGCGCCTACTAGAGCTCCTCGACCTTGAGGAGATGCTTGACCTTGAAAACCATCCCGCGGATGACGGGTGTGTCTGCCTGCTCCACGGTGTCGTTGATGCGCTTGAGACCGAGTGCACGTATGGTGCCCCGCTGATCGGCCGGGGTACCGATGATGCTCTTGATCTGCGTGATGCGCAGCATGGCCGTCTTCTGTGCTTTTGCCATGATGCTAGCCCTCCTTGCCGTAGATCTCAGCCACGGTCTTGCCGCGACGCTTGGCGATATCCTCGGCGCTGGCGAGGTCCTGGAGACCCTTGGCAGCAGCCTTCACCATGTTGAGCGCGTTGTTGGTACCGAGCGACTTCGAGAGAACGTCGCTCACGCCACCCAGCTCGAGCAGTGCACGCACCGGGCCACCGGCGATAACACCGGTACCGGGAGCGGCCGGCTTCAGGAGCACCTTGCCCGCGCCGTACTCACCGAGAATGGCGTGCGGGATGGTGGTCCCGGCAAGCGGGAAGCTGAACATGTTCTTCTTGGCGTCTTCGACGCCCTTCTTGATCGCGACGGGGACTTCGGCGGACTTGCCCATGCCGACTCCGACGCGACCCTTGCCATCTCCAACGACAACCAGTGCGGTCAGCGAGAACCGCCGGCCACCTTTGACGACCTTGGAGACTCGATTGATATAGACGACCTTCTCCTGAAGTTCGGAAACAGGAGCGTTATCGCGTTCGCGTGCCATCAACAACCTCCCTTAGAACGTCAGGCCGGCGCCACGGGCGCCCTCGGCGAGGGACTTGACGCGGCCGTGATAGAGACGTCCACCACGGTCGAAAACGACCTGCGTGATGCCGGCTTCGATCGAACGGCGAGCAACAAGCTCACCGACGGCCTTTGCCGCATCGCTATTAGATCCAGACTTCAGCGCACCCTTGAGCTCGGCGTCGAGCGTCGAGGCCGCAGCCACCGTACGACCGGAGTCGTCATCGATGACCTGGGCATAGATGTGCGCATTCGACCTGGTCACACGGAGGCGGGGCCGCTCGGCGGAACCGCTCACCTTGCCGCGGACGCGGCGCTGGCGGCGGGCCAGCGCTGCTGCCTTTGCCTTGGTCTTATCCATCGTTCCGTTCCACTCTCCTCATGTCGCACCCGCGATTGCGGCGCGGCGATCGATGCTCTACTTGGCAGCCTTACCGAGCTTGCGGCGAACCTTCTCGCCTGCGTACCGCACGCCCTTGCCCTTGTAGGGCTCCGGCGGACGAAGCTTGCGAATCTCGGCGGCCACCTGGCCGACGCGCTGCTTGTCGATGCCGCTCACGCTGATCTTCGTGGGTGCGGGCACCTCGAACGTGATACCGGGCTCAGCCACGACCACAACCGGATGGCTGAAGCCAAGGCTCATATCCAGATCAGAACCCTTGAGCGCGGCACGGTAACCGACACCGACGATCTCCAGGTCCTTCTTGAAGCCCTCGGACACGCCGATCACCATGTTGGAGATGAGCGTCCGGGTAAGACCATGCAGCGAGCGATGACGACGCTCGTCAGTGGGACGGCTGACGACGACAGCGCCGTCCTCCATTCCAATGATCATATCCTTGTCGAACACCGAGGTGAGGGTGCCCTTGGGGCCCTTCACCACTACCTCGGATCCATTGATCGTCACCTCGACCCCGGACGGGACCGGGATGGGCTGCTTGCCGATTCGAGACACGGCTATCGCTCCTTTCTCAGTCCGCCAGTTACCAGATGTATGCGATCACTTCGCCGCCGATACCGGCAGCGCGAGCTTTCTTCTCGGTCATAACGCCGTTCGATGTGGAGATAACGGCGATGCCCAGGCCGCCGAGGACGCGGGGAAGCTCGTCCTTCTTGGCGTAGACGCGCAGACCGGGCTTGCTTATCCGGCGAATGCCGGTGATGGTCCGCTGCTTCTTGGGGCCGTACTTCAGCGTGATCTCGAGCGTGGCCTGCGGCTCGCCCGGCGTCACGACGTACTCCTCGACATAGCCTTCATCCTTCATGATGCGCGCGATTTCCACGAGCTTGTTGGACGAGGGCATGGAGACCGAGGACTGAAACGCCGAATTCGCGTTGCGCACGCGAGTCAACATATCGGCGATGGGGTCTGTCATGCTCATTTTTTAACCTCCTATGGTTGGACTATTCAGGCTCATCGGTTCATCTGCGCCCATGACGCGGATGCCTGCCAAGCCTCGAATGCCGCCTGTGGCCGGTGGTCTACCAGCTCGCCTTGCGCACGCCGGGAAGCTCGCCACGGCTGGCAAGTTCACGAACGCAGATCCGGCAGAGACCGAACTGGCGGTAGAACGCGCGCGGACGACCGCAACGCGTACACCGGTTCACCGCACGCACGCTGAACTTCGGCGTACGCTTGGCCTTGGCGATCATCGACTTCTTTGCCACTGGGTGACCTCCTTGCCAGGAGCATCCGCCTTCCGGACGTATGCCCCGCGCTTATCTATCGCTTGAACGGGAATCCGAACGCATCAAGCATTGCCCGGCATTCCGCGTCTGTCTTCGCACTGGTGACGAACGTGATATCCATACCGCGAACCCGGTCGACCTTGTCGTAGTCGATCTCGGGGAAGATCAGCTGCTCGGTCACGCCGAGCGAGTAGTTGCCGCGGCCGTCGAACGACCGGTCCGGCAGGCCCCGGAAGTCCCGGATGCGGGGGATGGCCAGGTTGATCAGCCGGTCGAAGAACTCCCACATGCGGGCGCCCCGCAGCGTGACCTTGGCCCCGATGGGGTTGCCCTCGCGCAGCTTGAAGTTGGCGATGGACACCCGGGCCCGGGTCACGATCGGCTTCTGGCCGGCGATGATCGTCAGGTCGGCGACCGCGCCGTCGATGAGCGACTTCTGGTCGGTCGCCGCGCCGACGCCGCAGTTCAGGACGATCTTGGAGAGCCGGGGCACCTCCATGATGTTCCCGAGCTCCAGGTCCGCCTTCAGCTTCTCGCGGATCTCGTCGTCGTAGCGCTGTGCCAGGCGCGGCTTGGTGTTCGTGGCGGTCGCCATCAGAGGTCACCTCCGCACTTCTTGCAGGTCCGGTAC
>CAZGNF010000029.1:0-17253 GCA_964527045.1 uncultured Coriobacteriaceae bacterium
ATCCTCGACCGCGGCGGCACCTTCATCGGCACGTCGCGCTCCGAGCGCATGTTCACCGAGGAGGGCCTCGACCACTCGGTTGCAGTGCTTGCCGAGCACGGCGTGACCGGTCTTGTCACGATCGGCGGTGACGGCACGTATCGCGCAGCCGAGGAGCTCCATCGGCGTGGCGTGAAGGTCATCGGCGTGCCGGGCACCATCGACAACGACATCGACGCCACCGACACCACGATCGGGTTCGACACCGCGCAGAACACCATCTGCGACGCCACTTCCAAGGTGCGCGACACGGCGTCCAGCCACGAGCGCACGTTCATTATCGAGGTCATGGGCCGCTCGTGTGGCATGCTTGCGCTCTACTCCGGGCTCGCCGCGGGTGCCGACTGCATCCTCGTGCCGGAGGTCCCGTGGCGACTCGAGGACATCTGCAGCTCGGTGAGCCAGGGCATCGCCCGGGGCAAGAAGCATTCCATCATCGTGGTGGCCGAGGGTGCCGCGCATGCGTTCGGCCTCGCCGAGGATCTCACGAAGGCGTGCGGGCATCAGGTGCGCGCGGTCGTTCTCGGCCATATCCAGCGCGGCGGGTCGCCTTCGGCGTTCGACCGGACGATTGCAAGCCGCATGGGGGCAGCTGCTGTTGAGGCGTTGCTCGACGGCGAGAGCGGCAAGGCCGTCTGCCTCCAAAACGCCGACATGGCGCTTGAGGAACTCGCGAAGTGCTACAGCCATCACCACGAGATGAAGCGGCATATCTACGACCTTGCGATGGTGCTTGCCCGATGATCATGATCTCCGACGAGCTGTTCGCGTCGTTCCGCGAGACCGGCCGCGACCTGTTCCTTACGGGCGCGATCTCCAGCCACGGCGGCAACATGAGCGTGCGGGTGGGCGACCGGATCCTTATCACGAAGAGCGGCTCGATGCTTGGGCGCCTCACGCGGGCCGACATCCTGGAGACCGGCATCAACGCCTGCCCCGAGGACGAGGGCTGCAGCCGCGAGCTTGTCGTTCACCGTGCCATCTACCAGTCCACGGACGCGCGCGCCATCGTACATGCGCACACAGTGCACACGATCCATCGTTCGCTTGTGAGCGATGTCATCGTCGCGCTCGATTCCGAGAGCAAGGCCATCCTCGGCGATGTGCCCGTGGTGTCGGCAGCCCAGACGATCGCCTCACCCGAGGCCGCCGACGTGCTTTCAGCGGTGCTTGCCGAGAAGAAGGTCGCCGTTCTCAAGACGCACGGACCGTTCGCGAAGGGCGCCACGCTCGAGGAGGCGTTCTACCACGTGAGCTGTCTGGAAGCGAGCGCCAAGATCCTCGATCTGGCCGACGCGCGGGGCTAGCCCCACATCGACTTCACACCCGCCCGGATGCTCGCGGTTGACGCACGCGCGATGCCATCGCTCGCTGCATCCTCGCTCTCGGCTTCCGGGAGCGCCTGCGCCTCGGCGAAGAGCGGCCGGAGCGTGTCGGGGATGAAGCGCGTCCGCTGCGCGTAGCCGTAGCTGTCCGAGAAGCCCCGCCCCGCCGCGTAGTAGCGCAGTGGGTGCGTCACGTAGAGGTGCTCCTTGGCGCGCGTGCACGCCACGTAGAAGAGCCGCCGCTCCTCCTCGATCTCCTCGGGGCTGCCGCACGCAAGGTCGGCGGGGATGTTGCCGTCCGCCGCGTGGATCACGTAGACCGAGTCCCATTCCAGCCCCTTTGCCGAGTGGATCGTCGACAGGATGAGGAAGTCCTCGTCGAGCGTGGGCGGTTGCGCGAAGTCGCCCGTCCAGTTGGGCGCGTCGAGGGTCATCTCGGCAAGGAACCGTGTGCGATCGGGGAAGCGCGAGCCGAGACGCTCCACTTGCTCGAGGTCGGCGAGCCGGGCGGTTGCGTTGTCGTAGCGGGTCTCGGCGAGCGGCGCGTAGAAGGTGCGTGCCGCATGGAGCTGCGCCGAGACGTCCCCGGCCGGAGCGTGCGCCAGATTGCGCATGAGCGTCACGAACTCCGGCCAGACGCCCGCTGCGGCTTCAGGCGCGCGCCACGACACCCAGGCGTCGAAATCCCCACCGCCTTCGGCAAGCGCACCCATGAGCTCGCTTGCTGTGCGGGGTCCGATGCCGGGTACGAGCTGCAGCACGCGCAGGCCAGCCATCGAGTCGAGGGGGTTCTCGGCCAGGCGCAGGAAGCTCGAGAGGTCCTTCACGTGCGCCATCTCCACGAACTTGAGCCCGCCGTACTTGTAGAAGGGGATGTTACGGCGCGACAGCTCCAGCTCGAGTGCCGCCGAGTGGTGCGCCGCCCGGAAGAGTACAGCTTGCCGCTTGAGCGCAAGTCCTTCCTCGCGGTGGCCGAGGATGCGCTCGATGACGTAGTCGGTCTGCTCGACCTCGTCGCGGCATGTGACGAGCGCAGGCCTCGCGCCGCCCTCGCGCTCGGTCCAGAGCGCCTTGTCGTAGCGCTCCGGCGCCGCGGCGATGATCGCGTTGGTGGCGTCGAGCACCGGCTGCGTGCTGCGGTAGTTCTGCTCGAGCGTGAGCACGGTGGCTCCCTCGAAGCGCTCGGGGAACTCGAGGATGTTCTTGATGGTCGCGGCGCGGAACGAGTAGATCGCCTGCGCGTCGTCGCCGACGGCCGTCACGCCGGTGCCGTCAGGGCGCAGCATCGAGACGATGTCGGCCTGGAGCGCGTTCGTGTCCTGGTACTCGTCCACCAGCACCGCGTCGAAGCGCTCGCGCACGCGGTCGCCGGCGGGGGAGTCGAGCAGCCCGCGCCAGAAGAGCAGCAAGTCGTCGTAGTCGAGGATCTGCTGCGCCTCCTTCGCGTCGGTGTACGCCACGAAGAGCCGCTTCAGGTCCTCGGCATCGTCCTTGCACCACGGGAACGCCGTCTTGAGCACATCCTCCAGCGGCAGCTGCGCGTTGACGCAGCGCGAGTAGATGTCCAGGCACGTCCCCTTCTGCGGGAACCGCTTGCCTCGTTTGCCGAGGTCGAGGTCGGTACGTGCGAGGTGCATGAGGTCCTCGGAGTCCGCGCGGTCGAGGATCGTGAAGTTGGGTTCAAGCCCGATGTCGCGACCGTGCACACGCAGCAGGCGCGCTGCGACAGGCACGCCGCGAGAACGTGAGCAGCAGGATGCGACCCGGGTCCGTGCCGCTCGCGATGAGGTACGCCACGCGGTGCGCGAGCGTGTTCGTCTTGCCGGTGCCAGCACCCGCGACGATCAGGAGCGGCGAGCCGCCGTGCGAAGCGGCTGCACGTTGCTCGGCGTTCAGGTCGCCGAGAACCGCCTCGGCGGCGGGGGAGAGCGTTGCTGGTGCGGTCGGCTGTGGCATCGTGACCTCCGGGAGACGGGTTCCACGATGAGAAGTCTAGCAGCCTCTCCGCACAAAAGCGAACAGATGTTCGATACGTGCTGTCGTGCTTAGGAGCCAGCGACGAAGGCGTCGATCTCGGCCAGGTGAGCGTCCTTCTCCGGCGTGTCGAGGAACGACGCTTCGAAGGAGTTGCGCGCGAGCGTCACCGCATCCACCGGCGTGAGGTCGAGCGCATCGGCGACCGCGACGTAGTTGTCGGTGAGGTACCCGCCGAAGTACGCCGGATCGTCCGAGTTCACCGTCACGAGCAACCCCGCATCCATCATGCGACGCAGCGGGTGCTCGGCCATTTCGGCGAACACGCGCAGCTTCACGTTCGAGAGCGGGCAGACCGTGAGCGGGATCCTCTCGCGCACAAGGCGCGCAACCACGCCGGGATCGTCCAGACAGCGCACACCGTGGTCGATCCGCTCGGCGCCGAGCAGGTCGAGCGAGTCGGTGATGTAGGATGCGGGTCCCTCTTCGCCTGCATGCGCGACGCGATGGAAGCCGAATGCCGCCGCTTCGTCGAACACCGCCGAGAACTTCTCGGGCGGGTTGCCGACCTCCGCGGAATCCAGTCCCACGCCCGCGATGCGCGAGTGGTAGAGCCTGGCGGTCTGCAGCGTATGCATCGCATCGTCGGCCGAGAGGTCGCGCAGGAAGCACATGATGAGGCGCGATGTGATACCGAAGTCCTCCTTGGCATCCTCCAGCGCGAGCAGGATACCGGCGATCGCTATGCCGAACGGGATGCCACGGCTCACATGCGTCTGTGGGTCGAAGAAGGGCTCGATGTGCCGGATGTTCTCTTGTGCCGCGCGAACCGTGTACGCCCGGGTGAGGTCGTAGAAGTCCTGCTCGGTCTGGAGCACGGCGGCACCGGCGTAGTAGAGGTCGAGAAACGACTGCAGGTCTTCGAAGTCGTACGCTGCTCGAGCTGCCGCTACGTCCGGAAATGGCATCGGCATCCCGTTGCGCTCGGCGAGGGCGAGCATCAGCTCAGGCTCCAGTGTGCCTTCCAAATGCAGATGGAGTTCCGCCTTGGGTAGCTGTCTGACGAACTCCCTGAAGCCGGCTCGATCCTGCATCCCGCCCCCTTGGCGTCGCGTTCCCGCATATCTGGGAACCTAGTACGTGTGTCTGATTATGCACCTACCCCTTCGTGCCGAGGAGGTCTCACATAGCCGCGGTCAGAACGTCCCGGGGAGTCATCGGCACGTACCTCACGACGAGCGCGCTCTTCACGCTTGCCGCATCGCTCATCTGGGGTGTCAATACCCTGTTCCTCATGGGCGCGGGACTCGACATCCTGCAGGTGATGCTTGTGAACACCGCCTTCACGGTGGGGCAGATCATCTTCGAGATCCCCACGGGGGTAATCGCGGACACGATCGGCCGCAAGTTCTCGTTCCTGCTTGGTAATCTCACGCTCTTCGTCTCGACGCTGCTGTACGTAGCGTCCGCTCGCTTCGGCTGGGGATTCTGGGCGTTTGTGGGTGCGTCGGTGATCATCGGCCTCGGATTCACCTTCCAGACCGGTGCGGTCGACGCCTGGCTGGTCGACGCACTCGACCACACCGGCTACGAAGGAGCGCGCGAGCGCGTGTTCTCGTGGGCGGGCATGATAACGGGCTCGACCATGCTCGTCGGAACGCTCGCCGGAGGGTTCCTCGGTCAGATCGACCTGTCATGGCCGTACGTGGTCCGGGCCGTGCTGCTTATCGGCTGCTTCGTGGCGGCGTTTCTGATGATGCAAGACCTCGGATTCCAGCCTCGTCCACTCAGGTTCTCGCGGTTCGGCGACGAGACCCGCACGATCTTCGAGGCGGGCGTCCGGTACGGGTGGAGAAGCCGCGTCGTGCGACCGCTGTTCTTCATCTCGCTCGTGGGTGGCATCTTCGGCATGTACGGCTTCTACTCGTGGCAGCGCTTTGCACTCGATCTGCTCGGCAAGGAGTTCATCTGGGTGTCCGGCGTTCTTGCCGCAGCAGCAGCGTTGGCGAGCATCGTCGGCAACCTGCTCGTCTCGCGGATCATGCGCACCGGCGAGCGGCGTCGCAAGGCATGGGCCGTTCTCGCGGTCTGCTCGGCGCTGCTGGCGGTGTTCGTTGCCGCGATCGGTGCTGTCGGTCTGCTCACGGCAACGCCGGGTATCGTTCCGCTGCTCATCGCATCGGCGTTGTGGATGGGCTGGGGCATCGTGTTCGGTGTGGTCGGTCCGATCCGCCAGGCGTACCTGAACGAGCACGTGCCCTCGGCGCAGCGTGCAACGGTGCTCTCGCTCGACGCCTTCTTCGGCGATGTGGGCGGGGCGAGCGGGCAGCCCGTTCTGGGCTGGATGGCGAAAGCGTGGTCGATACCGATCAGCTGGCTCGTGGGCGCGGTCGTGTTGCTGCTGAACGCTCCGCTCTATCGGCTGGCTGGACGCGGAGAATCCCCGAACGAACGATCCCTCGATCACATATTGCCGAGTGTGAATGACGAGCGCACAATCGTGTGAGGTCCGCGATGGGGGCGGCTTCGGCGTGAGGCGACATGAGTCGTCGCGCCGCATGTAGGGGAGGTCGCACGATGCGAGGGGCAAAGGTCCTGCGAAGTGTCCTGATGGGTCTGCTGGTCTCGGCAGCGTTGTTCTCGATGTTGGCGATTCCGTTGACGGCTTCGGCGGCGGTACAGCCTACCGCTGACCCCGGATGGGGCACCGTAACAGGGATCGTGAAGGACGCGTATGGCGTTCCGATCACAGGTGACTTCGACTCCGACTACGTGATCATGGTCGAGGTGTGGCAGTACGACGACGGCTGGTACCAGATCTACGCCGACGAGGATGGCAACGACTTCCAGGTCGACTACACCGACGGCACGTACGCCTTCGATCTTCCCGAAGGCACCTACAAGCTGAGGTTCTACGACTGGTTCAACCAGTACTCGGCATCAGGTTACCGCCCCGAGTTCTATCCCAACGGTTACGCCGTGACGGGTGCGGCGAACGTTGTCGTGACCGACGGCGGTACGACTACCGCGAACATGCCGCTGGATCTCTGGGAGCACGGTTCTGCCGCCGGGCTCATCACCGACGCAACGGACGGCTCGAAGGTGTGGGGCGTCCAGGCCATGGCGTACGCGGATGACGGCTTCGGCAACTGGAACTGGGAGGCGACGTGGGGATCCACCTCTCTGAGCATGGGTGATTGGGCCGTCGCACAGGTACCGGTTGGGCAGTACAAGATCGAGTTCTCCGACTGGGAGTACTACCGCTACGAGTCGCAGTGGTTCGGGGGCGGCTCTGATATCGACTCAGCACCCTGGGTAACCATCGCGCCGATGCACACAGTGGCGAACCTGAACGCAAGCATGGTGCGCTACGGGCACATCAGGGGACGCGTGACGGGACCCGGCGGTGTCCCGCTTGAGGGCATCTACGGACAGGTGTTCATGAGCTCCGGCGGCGGCTGGACGGAGATCGCCGAGGGGGCGCATCAGAAGCCGACCGACGCCAATGGCTACTACGACTACGCGGGGCTTCCGGCAGGCACGTTCCGCGTTGTCTTCTGGGATCCCGACGGTGAGTACATCCAGGAGGTTTACAACAACGTCAGTGCGCCTGCGATGGACCCATATCAGGCCGCGGCTCTCGGCGGCGCCACCAATCTGGTGCTGACTGCGGGCGAGGTTCGTACCGGCATTGACGCACAGCTTGCGCTTGGCGCCCGTATCGTCGGCAACGTGCAGGACTCATTCGGGCCTGTGCCGTGGACCGACGTCACGATCATCGACTCGGCCACGGGTGCCAGGAAGGGCATGGCGATCACCGACGAGAACGGCGACTACAGCCTCGGCAACGTGCTGGCCGGAACGTACAAGGTGCGTTTCGACTTCGCAGGCCCCGAGAATCACGAAGGGTACTACCCGAGCGACAGCGGTGATCTGGGTTGGTACTACGGTCGCAGGTTCTACGCTTCCGCCACCACAACTGCCAGCGCCACCGCAATCACGCTCACGACCGGCACGTACGGAACGCCGATCAACGCCACGCTTGCGGCGACAGCCAACTGGGGACGCATCGGCGTGCGCGTTACGGGACCGAATGGAAGCGAACTCTCCGCGATTCCGATCGCGGTGGACTACTGGGACAGCGATTACAGCTCCTGGACCGAGTACCACACGGCAAGCACGAGATACACAGGACGGATCGAGTTCCCGTACATCCCGATGGGCACTCAGATACGCATTCGCGCGAACGACTCCAGCTCATGGGACTGGAACGACCGTTGGGGCGCCTACACAACGTCGTACACGGTTGCCTCAACATCCTGGACAGGCGGGTTCTACCTCAACCCATCAACCCAGGACATGAACGGCAATCCCCTCGGCACTATCTGGGGTAAAGTGCGTGACGAGGCGACCTCCGGGAACATCGCTGCCGTGCCGGTCACCACGTATCTGTACGATGTCGGCGCGGGCGAGTGGTGGTGGGATCACCAGATGATCGCGGACTCCGCCGGATGGTTCGAGATTCCTTCGCAGGTTGGGGCTTACAAGGTCGAGGCCGGGCCAGCGATGATCTACGCATCCGAGTTCTACAACAACGCAAGCACGCTTACCGCCGCGACGACTGTCACTGTGCCCGCATACACGTACACCGGACTTGTGCCGATCGGCCTCAACTACGCGCACACCATCAGCGGCACCATCACTGACGGAAGCGGCGCCGGTCTGGGCGGGGTGTACGTCTCGGCGCTGCGCTATAACGATGACTGGGATGTTTGGGAGCCCGTCACCTACGATGGCGCAACGAACGCGTTCACGGCAGCCAATGGCACGTACACGCTCGGCGGGCTGCCAAACGGCACGTACAAGCTGATGGCGTACGGCTGGGAGAACAACCTGGGCTCTAAGGGCTGGAAGGCATCGGGAGAAGCGCAGAGCGTCGACCAGGCCGACGCCATCACCCTGAGCGGGGCGGCTACAGGGCACGGTGGCTACGACATGTCGATGACGCCCGCCGTCATGCTCCGGGGCTCCGTCACTGACGGCGACGCGAAGCGTGTGACCGGCGTGCACGTGAAGCTCTGGTGGGACGATCCGGCGGGAGACTGGGCGCTCATCAACTCCACCTACACCTACAACGACGGCGATTTCGAGTTCGCCCAGTTCTCGGCTGGCGAGTACTTCCTCGAGTTCATCGATGACACGAACTACCTGTACGAAGACAGTTGGTACAAGAGCGTGCCCACCTCTGCTACGGCGCTTGCCGTGCCGCTCGCGCATGGTGAGTCGAAGGTCATCACGCAGACCATCTCATCCGTTAGCACCAATTACCTGCCGGTGTACGGACTCACCAGGCTCGACACGGCCGTGAGCGCCTCGGCGCTTGCGTTCCCGGATGGCGCGAAAACGGTGGTCATCGCAACCGCGTTCAACTGGCCGGATGCGCTTGGCGGTGCGGCTCTCGCCGGCGCGTACGACGGCCCGATCCTGCTCACGAGTCCGACCGACCTGCCGAGGCAGGTGCAGAGCGAGATCGACCGCCTGGGAGCGACCGACGCGATCATCCTCGGTAGTACGGCGGCAGTCGGACAGTCTGTCGAAGACACACTCAAGCGCGGGCTCGGCGCTGCGCACGTTCGGAGGCTGCAAGGCAAGAACCGGTACGAGACTGCAGTAGCGGTCGCCGAGGCGACCATCGACCGCCTCGGTTCGGCGTACGACGGGAAGGCTTTCGTAGCGACCGGTGAGAACTTCCCCGACGCGCTGGGGGCTTCGCCTCTTGCGGCGGCCGCCAACTGGCCGATCTACCTCACCGCGGCCAATTCGCTTACGCCCGTCAGTCTCACGTCCATGAATGCCCACGGCGTGACCGATGTCTTGATCCTTGGCAGCACGCGGGCAGTCTCCTCGGGTGTGGAGTCTGCGCTGGATTCTGCGCTTCGCGGTGGCAGTCACACGACGCGCCTGCAGGGCGCCAATCGCTACGAGACCGCAGCGGTTATCGCGCAATACGGCGTCGATCACGTCTACGGCCTCGGCTGGAACGGCGTGGCCATCGCGACGGGTGAGAACTACCCCGACGCGCTTGCCGGCGGTGTTCTGCAAGGCCAGAGCGGCTCGGTCATGCTGCTCACGCCTGGCAGCACGCTGCACACCGCCGTTGCCGCCAAACTAGCGGCTGAGAAGGACACCATCACCGAGGTCAGGTACCTCGGGAGCACGAATGCGGTGTCGCCCGCAGTGCGCACCTCGGTGCAGCAGATCCTGAAGTAGCGAAGGAATCGGTCGAGTACCGGCGGGGCTCCGTGGTCCGGGGTCCCGCCGAGTTCTGTTTGCGGTATCGTTGAGTCCAGTCCCTTCTTGGAGGTCCCGTGCTGCGACCCGAAGGTCTAAGCAAGCGAGCGCGCATCATCGCCGTAGCCATCGCCGTTGGTGCGCTGCTGGTTGGCGCAGCGTTGCTCAGCCAGGGCCCGGATGGTGGGTCGCCGCTTGATACTGAGGGCGGTTCGCCGAACGCCGATGCAAGCTCGACCGCCGGGGTTCCATCGTCGGAGGGTTCGGACTCGACGGTCGGCACCTCGACTGTGATCGGCAAGGACCGCACGAATCAGAGCGTCGCGGCCAGTCGATCAGCAGGTGCGGTGGAAGTCGCCGAGGCAGGGTCCGTGCTCACGACCATCACACAGCCGCCCGACAAGACGCTCTCGATGCTCAACAAGGACACTGCGACCGCGGGCTCGACGTACCAGGTCACCTTCAGCGTCTACGGATTCGGGCCGAACACCGCATCGGTGCAGACTGCGGTCGTCCTCGTGTCGAAGAGCGTTGCCGAGGGCGAACCCGCGAAGCCATTCGAGTTCACGGGTCGCAACGTGTTGGTGCGGCTCGATCCGACAGCCGCCGCGGCGCTCACGCGCGGTGGCACCTACTCAGGCGTTATCACGCTGCGCCTTACCGGAGACACGCTTGTACCGTGGCTCGGCGATGTCGGACCCGGCCTCTAGCGCGCGGCGCGGTGCGCCGACGGGGATCGTGGCAGCGCTGGCATTCGCGGGCGTGGCCGTCGCGGTCTTTCCGGGTGGACTCAACCCGTTTGGGCCGATCAAGCTGTTCCTGACGCTGGTGCTGGCTGCTGCCGCCTGCGCGACCGTTGCCCTCAACGCTCCGGCGCGGAATCGCATCTCGCAACTCGCCGGCTCGCGCATCGTGTGGGCGCTTGCCGCGCTCGCCGTGCTCTCGGTGCTCTCCCTCGTCACTACGCGGGATATGCGCCTGTCGCTGCTCGGCGCGTATCCCAACTACACGGGCCTCGTCACGATAGCGGCATGGATCGCGCTGGGACTCGCCTCGGCTGCTACTCCCCGGGACGAGCTGAGGCGCGTGCTGGGCCGAGGAGCCATTCTCTCGCTGGTGGTCGTGGGTATCTATGCGACGGCGCAGCGCTTCGGCCTGGATCCGATGCCCCCTTCGGCTGCATTCGATTCCGGGCGAGCGGCATCGACACTGGGCAATGCGGCGAACCTCGGCGTGTTCGTGGCCCTGGCACTGCCGTTCGCGATCGACCGAGCGGCCGTAGAGACCGAACCCGCATGGCGCGCCGTCGCATGGCTTGGGCTGGTACTGGGAGCTGCCGCCGCGGGGTTCTCGGGATCGCGCGGCGCTTGGGCGGCAATCGCTCTCGGGCTTGTCGTGATGGCCGTCTCGGCGGGGCGCGCCCGCTGGTCGCGTGCGGGAGTCGTAATCGTCGCCGCTGTGCTTGCGCTCTCGATAGCGCTCACGCCGGTCTCGGCAAGCCGCGCGACAGGCGGCGGCACCGGTGCCTCGACCGTTGCGGGGCGGCTCGCGGTGTGGTCCGCCACGCTGCCGATGATCGTCGAACGACCGTACCTGGGCTGGGGACCCTCCGGTTTCGGGCGCGCACACACAACGTACCTGACGCCTGCCGAGGTGGACCCGCGGGGGCGCGTGGAGGCGCTCGACGACCCGCACAACCTCGTGCTCTCGGTCGCGACATCGTGCGGGATTCCCGGCGTGCTCGCGCTGCTGGCCATCCTCTGGCTGTGCGGGGCCGAGCTCCTTAGGGCACGACGACGCTCGGCCGACGGATGGTCGTACGTGCTCGCCGCGGCCCTGGCGGCAGGATTCGTCGCGCTGCAATTCCATTTCGTGACCCTCGACACGGGCGCTGCGCTCGCGGTCGTGCTCGGCGCGGTGGTGGGCGCGGAGTTCGGCGATGAGCGTGGCGCGTCGGCCAGCGGTCGGGCGGGGTGGGTGGCGCTGGGCGCCGGCTTCGCGGTTCTTGCGATTGGCGCGGCAGGACTGACCGTCGCGGACGCATACGTCCGGCAGGGCTTCGCAGAGGCCGCTGATGGAGCGTGGGACCCGGCAACGAAGGCGTTCGACTCGGCGCAACGGATGGCGCCATGGGAGCCCGCGATTCTCTGGGCAGCAGGGCGGGCATCCACCGATGCCGCGACGGGCGATCTTCGGGCACAGGCGTACGGCGTCGAGGCGCTCCAGACAGCGATCGATCGCATGCCGGGGGATTCACGACCGCTTCGCGACCTCGGTGATCTGTACATCGCCTCGTCAGTTGCCGCCGGGAGCGGTGACTGGGCGTCGGCGTTCGCTGCCTACGAAGAGGCGCTCGTGCTCGCGCCGCTCGATCCGCGCGCCTGGCTCGGGCGGGGAGTCGCCCAGGCGGGTCTCGGCGATCTGGGAGGCGCTGTGGACTCGATGCGCAGGTCCGTTGAGCTGGCACCGAGATTCTCGGACGCTTGGGTGAACCTTGCGGCCGTGTACGAAGCCGCGGGCGACACAGCAGCAGCGGCCTCAGCTCGGGAACGCGCGCAGGCGACGCGATAGCGAAGGGCCCCGCCCGAAGGCGAGGCCCTTTCGTACAAAGCGCGACCGATGCTTACAACGTGTTGATCTGCATGAGGTTGTTGTCGAGTACAGCGCCTGTGGAGTGCGATACGGCAGGGAACCCTCCGAAGATGACGCCTACGTTGAACGGTTCGGTGAACTCCGCAACATAGTCGCTCACGAAGTCGGTGTCGCCAGGGGGCAGGGCGCCGTCGTGCTCGGCCTGGATGTAGCCGTATGGCGACGATGGGCTTGTAAGCAGGAGCGGATGCCCATTCAGGCCGCACGCCACGCCGCCGGGCAGCGCGTCTGCATACGTCGCGCCTGACGCGATGCCGATGCTTCCCGGGGAGAGTGGCTGAAGCAGGTTCGGGTCTGCTGGCGTGCCGATGTTGCCGTCGCTGGGAGTGCCCGGTCCCGTGAGGTCGCACGCCCAGGACGCGAACAGCTTCGCGGTCTCGTAGCGGGTGCTGCCCGACATGCGCAGCACGTGGCCCGCGCCAAGCTTGGTGGTGAGATATGTCTCAATACCACTGGAGACAACTGTTGTGCTGCCCATGATGATGACGTCCGTCACGCCGAGATCGTCCAGAGCGGCGTTTGTGTCCGGCGCGAGTGTGGCGGTACCCGTCAGCAGAATCGGGACCTGCCAGCACGCGGCGACCGGGGTCGCTGCCAGCGCGTCAGGATAGTTGAAGGCGTATGCGATTATCGCAACGGTCGAGGGCGTGCCGCCATTGTCAGTCACAATCGAGGCCGTCTCGCTGGCCACCTTCGCGGCGGTCTTGATCCGGTCGGTTCCACCTACGCGGATCACTTCGATTCCGGGATCGATCGCCTCGATCTGATCAACGACCGTGTTCGATACGGCTGCCGAGCTGCCGATGACGTACACAGTGTCCGTGCCAAGGCGTTCGATCTCCGCGCCAACACCGGAGACAGACTCGTCGGCGAGGTCAGTAGGAGCGGGCCGCCGTCGGCGCCACACAAGCTAGCCGCCCCGAGCGCGTCAGGGTAGTTGAAGGCGTTCGCCACGGCCAGGCTCATGTGGGTGGTTGCCGCGCCGTCGGCGTCGGAATAGAGCGCCTTGCTGACTGCGATCGCCGTCTTGATACGATCCGTGCCGGCGAGTCGGTCGATGAACCCGCGCTTGGCGCGAAGCTGGTACGCACCGGCGACCGAGTCGAACTCACCGTCCCAGGCGTACGGCCGGATGCGAGCGTAGTAGGTGCCGGCCTCAATCGGACGGAACACGAGCGCCGAGCTGTAGAGGTCGTACGCCCAGGGTCCGTCGTCGTTCGATGCAATGCTCAACGGGTCCGCATCATCTGAGGCTGCTGCCGCGGTGTAGCTGAACGAGGCGGAGGCGTACGGTCCATAGACTTCGATGATGGTGTCGACGTTGTTGCCGCTGACCATCGCCTGCAACAGGAATGATGCGCTGTCGAGATTCACCTCATCTGCCGTCACCGTGAACTTGATCCAGTCGACGTCGCTGGTGGCAAGGTCCACCGCATCGAGCGAGCGGCTCTCGGTGTAGGCGCTATCGTAGTCGCCCATAAGAGTCGCCAGGTCTCGTGCGTTCGCCGGGGTGTCATCGCCTGCCCCCGCTTCGTAGGCATCCGGCGCATACGATGTGGCCAGCGGCCGGATCCCCTTATCGGCCTTCGGAGCGTCACCGCCCTTTGCAGCGGCCCCCGTTGGAACCAGCGCAGTCGTGAGCGCCAGGATTGCAGCCACAGCAACCAATCTTCGTCTGGTGTGCATTGAATCCCCTCCCGAATTCGATGTGCATACGTTCATATGCTTCCCAATAATCCTAGACCTTGGGAGTTCAGACCGGTGGAGGTGTTGGTGCCCGGGGCGGGGATCGAACCCGCACGATGTTTCCATCACCGGTTTTTGAGACCGGCGCGTCTGCCTGTTCCGCCACCCGGGCATGGGTGTGCTGCCTGCGGATTATACCAGCGAGGTCGTCCTAGATGAGGAACTGAACGCCAAGCAAGCCCTGTATGCTCGACAGAATGGAGTACAGGTTGAGCGTCATGAAGACAGCGACCAGGAGCAGCAGCGCTGCGCTGACGCCGAGGCGAAGGCCGATTCGCTGAAGTGCGTCTGCGGCACGTCCGGTCGCGCCTTCAAGATCCTCGAGGTGATTGAGCTGAGCTGATTCGCGCAGGCCGAGCACCACGAAAGCGACCGAGGCGGCGGTGGCGGCGACCGTCATAACGATCCAGCCGAGGTTGACGCTGCTGTGGCCGGTGCCGCCAAGGATCAGCGAGCCCAGGAACATGCTTCCCACGACGTAGACGAGGGGGAGCAGTGTTGCGAGCTGGGTGTAGTCGACGAGTCGCTGCGAATGCGAGATGACTTCACCGACAGCGGGTGTGGACTGAGCGAGATGGCGCTCCTCGGGATTGCTTGTCAGCTCATGTGCGCGCGAGAGCGCTGTGCTGACGCGAACCGCGTTCACAACGAAGGCCACGCTCGACGCCAGGTAAACAACGGCGAAGATCACGTAGGTATAGATGTACGTGGATGACGAAGAAAGCGTCACCGAGGCCTCCCGGTCCCTCCTTGGGCCTGCTGAGCCCAACCGCTCACGGCACGAGATGATGATAGCGGTATCGGAGCGTAACGACCAGACCGGTTAGCGGCGAGTCTTAAGAGACCTGTTCGAGCATGCCTGCGACGTCTGCCGACTCTGACTTGGCACCGCCATGCCCGGTGACGGCCTGCAACGCTTGAACCACATTGGCGTCGTAGGCACGTCCGCTGCCAGCGCGGAGCTCGGCGATTGCAGCCGTCTGGGTCAGCGCAGGCCGGTGGGGGCGGTTGCTGATCATGGCGTTGTACGCGTCGCAGACCGCGATGATACGGGCCGGAAGCGAGATGCGGTCCCCTCGGATGCCGTTGGGGTATCCGGTGCCGTCCATACGCTCGTGGTGGGCGAGTACCGCCTGCTGGATGTGATCGTTGAATCGGGCAGTCCTGACGATGCGGGCGCCTGCCACCGGGTGACGCTTTACGAGCAGGTCTTCCTCGGCGGTAAGCGGGCGGCGTGCCGCGATGATGTCCAGTGGAACCTCAAGCATGCCTACGTCGTGCAGGATCGCGGCCAGTTTGAGGTCGGCAACGTCCTGTGCCTCAAGTCCAAGTGCCACGCCCACGCCGACACACAGATCGGCGACGCGGCTGGAGTGGTTGATGTAGTCGGGCTGGCGCAGTTCAACAAGGTTGGACAGAGCCATGAGCGTGCCTTGCAGCTGTTCACGGACCTCGTCGAGCAGGACGCGGTTCTCAAGGCTCATCTCAAGGATACGAGCGACAAGCTGCAGCCCTTCGAGCTGGTCGTCCGAGAAGGCCCCGTCGCGACGCCACAGGCAGCAGACGCGATCCAGCCGACCTTTGACGCGCAGCGGAACTGCGAGGGCCGCAGAACCCATGCCCGACGCCTGCACCGTGATGGGCTGACCTGCCCGAACGGCGTCAAGGGCGACCTGCATGACAGCGCGCTGTGCTTCGCCTCTCGGAACGGTGTCAGGCGCGAACATCCGCACATCGTCACCCACGACAGCCGCGGCGTCGGCGCCGAAGTAGGCGACAGACTCCTCCAGCACGTGGTCGATGCCGCTCTCGTGTGTCAGCGAGGCCATGAGTTCCGCCGTGCGATGCGCGAACGACAGTCGATCGTACGCACTCTGGAGTTCGGCTCTGGCGGTTTCGAGGTCTTCGTGGATGCTGACGAGCTCGCGGCGCAGCCGGGTGTGCTGGTCGACCATGTACAGAATGACCATGAGCAACAGACCGGGGAAGACGGCCCTGATGATGTCGCTGCGCAGCAACCAGACGTCAGGCAACTCTACGCGCGCCAATGCGGAGAACAAGAGGACTCCCGTGAGGGAGATGAGAACGAGAATCACGATGTAAGCGAGGAGATTGAGTTGACCCTCGCGCTTGATGACTCTGCTTAGTTCGCGATCCATTGCCCGTTGCCCCCTTGAACGCCGATCCCGTCACTTTTCCTATCGGTTAGCCTTTGATGAAAGGTTATAGGAGAGCGACGAACGGTAGACTTATGGTTCATAGCTCCACGTGTGGCGGCAATTCAGAGACGAGCGGTGATAGGCATCCCGTGTCCTTTTCCACGGGGTTGTTACGCGGCTCGTCACGTATACTTCAGCTATGGATACCGAACTCACTCTCCCGAAGCCCCTGCCCGCACAAGCGGTCCTGCACCTGACGAACGTCGCGTGCAACCTGCAGCTTGTCGCGGACCTCGGCTATGGCGACGTCGCGCTGGCGGTCGAAGATGATGGCGGCCTTCGCGTCGTTGCCGATGCCCGGCCGATGACCGCAGTCGCGGCCGTCGTCACGTCCCGGGTCGGCCAGCTGCTCTCTCGCGCCGAGGAGCCCGAGGCGTACGCGGCCTTTGAGGGCGGCCCGGTCGCGTCGGGCACGCGTCGTCGCACCACGCGAGGCATCTCGTACTCCACCTCCGCGCGGCCGATCGGGATCCCCGGCTCCGCGTACGGCGTGGTCATCCGCGACGTCGCTCAGCAGGTCATCGAGGCGCCCGGCAAGATGGAAGTCGCATTCATGGCGCTTGCCGAGCACGTCTTCGAGATTTTGGAGCGCGGACCGCTCCTCGACGTCGACACCGGCGAGCCGTTCTGGACGTACCGCCGCGCGGGCGACGGCGTGATGGAGATCGACGCGACCGACGTCGTCACCTACGCGAGCCCGAACGCCGTGAACATCATGCGTCTGGCGGGCGTGGAGGGCGGCGTGACCGGCCGCAGCGCGGCGACCCTGCCGGGCGGCTCGACGGCCATCAAGCCCGTCGTCCGCAGCCAGGGCGCCCGGGCAGTCACCATCGAAGTCGCGGACCGCTCGCTGCTGTATCGCACGATCGGCTTCGCACCTGGCGCGCTCGTGCTCGTCGAAGACGTCACCGACGTGACGCGGCGCGAGCAGGAGCTGCGCGTCAAAGAGGCCACCATCCGCGAGGTCCACCATCGCGTGAAGAACAACCTGCAGACGATCGCGTCGC
>CAZGNF010000030.1:0-17107 GCA_964527045.1 uncultured Coriobacteriaceae bacterium
GGGTCGGTCATGATCGTGGCAGGGTTGCTGTTGACGAGCACGACCTCGTAGCCCTCCTCGCGCAGCGCCTTGCACGCCTGTGCGCCGGAGTAGTCGAACTCGCACGCCTGCCCGATGACTATCGGGCCGGAGCCGATGAGCAGGATCTTCTTGATGTCGTCTCTGCGCGGCATCTGTCTCCTTACGGAACGATCATGACGGGACACGACGCCTGGCGAAGCAGTGTCATCGACACGCTTCCCATGAGCGCCTCCTGTATCGCATTGCGACCACGCGTGCCGGTGATGACACCGGTTGCGCGACGTTCGTCGAGCTCCTCGAGGATCGCGCGCTGCGGCTCACCGCGACGCACGACCACACTCGCCGAGATGCCCTGCTGCTGCGCCATCGCCTGCAGGTTCTTCAGGTGGAACTCGGCGCCTTCCTCGGCACGTCGGAGCTTCTCGCCGGTGAGTCCGGGATCGACCGCATGCATGAGGTAGAGCGTCTTGATGAGGCCCTTGGGCAGTTCCATCGCCGAGGTGAACGCGTGCGACGCCGAGAGCGAGAAGTCGGTGGGCATGAGCACCTTCTCACCGAATCGCTTGAGGAGCGACATGGGGTCGCCCTGGTTCTTGAGCAGGTCGAAGCGAGCGAGCAGCATCGGCACCGGCGCGTCGCGGAGCAGGCGCTCCGAGACCGAGCCTGCCACAAGCTGCGTCATGAGGCCCTTCGCGTGCGAGCCGCAGACGATGGCGTCGACTCCGGCTTCCGTGGCAAGCGCGACGATGGTGTCGAACGGGTCGCCCGTCGGGACGCGGACCTCCACCTTGAGACCAGCGGCCTCAAGCGCCTCGGCTGACGTCCGCAGCTTGTCCCGGACCTCATCGACCTTCTCGGCGATGATGGGGCCTTCCATACCGGAGGCCTCGACCACGTGCGTCAGGACCACCACCTTCACACCAAGTGCAGGAAGCCCCGTGGCGAATCCAAGGATGCTCTCGCAGTCATCCGAGAAGTCGGTCGGCAGCATGACCGTGCGCAACATCGCTACACCTCATCCTCTCCGGCGAACACGTCGTCCTTACCCTCCATCAGCCGCACGAACGAGCCGAACAGATACCTCGCGTCGTGCGGACCTGGTGCCGCTTCGGGATGGTACTGGACCGAGAAGGCCTGCTGGTCGAGCGCGCGAACGCCCTCGACCGTCATGTCGTTGAGGTTCACATGCGTGAGCTGCACCCCGCCGAAGCGCTCCGAGCGCACCACCGGCGCAACGCCGGCCTCCACCCATGCGCCAAGGTCGGTCGGGTCCAGGTCGAGCCCGCCGGAGCGCTCCACATCGAGCTCGCCGATGCTTGAGAAGTCCACGCAGAAGCCGTGATTCTGGCTGGTAATCTCCACGCGGCCTGTCAGCAGGTTCTTGACCGGCTGGTTGCCGCCCCGGTGCCCGTACTTGAGTTTGTACGTGCCGCAGCCAAGCGCGAGCGAGAGCATCTGATGCCCGAGGCAGATGCCGAAGACCGGCTTGACGCCGAGCAGCTCGCGAAGCGTCTCGTACAGGTACGTGACCGCAGCCGGGTCGCCCGGTCCGTTCGCGAAGAAGATGCCGTCGGGTGCCAGCGCAAGCGCTTCAGCAGCGCTTGTCGTTGGAGGAACCACAACGACTTCGCAGTCCGCCTCGGCAAGACGACGGAGGATGTTGTATTTGATGCCCGAGTCGAACGCGACCACCTTGAAGCGCGGCCGTACCGGCAGCACGCCGGTGTCGACCGGCAGGTCGCAACCGGGCGGCATCTCATCACCCCAGGTGTAGGGCTCATGTGTGGCGACCTCGGCGACAAGGTCGCGGCCGACGAGTCCGGGAGCGGCCGATGCCTTCGCCGCAAGCGACGCCGGGTCGAGGTCGACAGTCGAGAGCACCGCGCGCATCGCGCCGCGCTCGCGGATATGACGCGTGAGCCTGCGGGTGTCGACGCCCTCGATCGCAACCACGCCGAGGCGCTCGAAGAACGCGCCGAGGGTCTCCTCGGAGCGCCAGTTCGATGCGATCTTCGACATCTCGCGCATCACGAAGCCCGCGGCGAAGACGCCACGCGACTCCATGTCAGCCGCGTTCACGCCGTAGTTGCCGATGTGCGGCGACGTCATCGTCACGATCTGACCGGCGTAGGACGGGTCGGTGAAGACCTCCTGATAGCCGGTCAGCGACGTGTTGAAGACGGCCTCGCCTGTGGTCTCGCCCGAGACACCGCACGAGAAGCCCTTAAACGCCGTACCGTCCTCAAGCACCAGCAGTGCCGGCTGCCGCGTCATCACCGGGCGACCACCTTCCCGTTCTTGAGTGCGAAGTACCCTCCGACGAGCACTTCGCTCGCCTTGCCAAGCAGCTTGCTGCCAAGAAACGCCGAGTTACGCGACTTTGAGACGAACCACTCCCGTGTCACTTCGACGCGCGCCTCAGGATCGACGACGGTGATGTCGGCGACCTGTCCTGCAGCCAGGCTCACGGCAGGGAGGCCGAGCGCGGCGCGGGGGCCGTGACACATGAGCCGTGCGATATCTGCCCACGAGAGCTTCTCGGTGGCCACAAGGTGCGTGTTCACCAGGGAAAGCGCCGTCTCAAGGCCGGTGGTGCCGAACGGTGCCAACTCGAACTCCAACTCCTTCTCGTGTGCAGCGTGCGGAGCGTGGTCGGTGGCGATGCAATCCACCGTGCCGTCGAGCAGTCCCCCAACGAGCGCCGCTCGGTCCTCGGCGGTCCGAAGCGGCGGGTTCATCTTCAGGTTCGTATCGTACCCGATGAGCACGTCTTCATCGAGGAACAGATGGTGCGGAGTGACCTCACACGTGATGCGCAACCCGCGCGCCTTCGCCGCGCGAACAAGCGCGACGGAACCCGCTGTCGACAGGTGCGCAAGGTGCAGTCGGCACCCGGTGAGCTCCGCAAGACGGATGTCGCGCGCGACCATCGTCTCCTCGGCAGTAGCCGGCCAGCCCGGCATGCCCATGCGCGTGGAGACAACGCCTTCGTTCACGACGCCGTGCCCCACGAGCGATTCGTCCTCGCAGTGTGCGATGAGCGGCGCGTCGAACGCCTTCAGGTAATCCATCGCGATTCGGGCCACGCCGGCGCTCTGCACGCCGCGACCGTCGTCCGAGAACCCGACCGCGCCCTCGGCGATCATGTCGCCGATCTCGGCGAGGGCGGCGCCGTCCTGACCTTTGGTGATCGCGCCGATCGGGTAGACTCGCACGACGCCTTCCTCGGCGGCGCGCTCCACGATGAAGCGGACTTTGGAGCCGGTGTCGCAAATCGGCGAGGTGTTCGGCATGGCGCAGACGGCCGTGAAGCCGCCGTGCGCTGCTGCGGCGGTGCCGCTGGCTACCGACTCCTCGTCCTCGCGGCCGGGCTCACGCAGGTGTGTGTGCGCATCCACAAGACCCGGAAGTACAACCTTCTCGCTGACATCGAGGGTCTCGCCCTTCGGGATTGTCAGGTCCTTCCCAATCTCGACGATCACGCCGTCCCTGATGATGATGTCGGCGACCTCGTCGATACCCGCGACGGGATCGACCACGCGACCGTTCTTAAGCAGCAGTGCCACCGCTCTCACCTCCAAGCAGCAGGTACATGACGGCCATACGGACCGCGACACCTGCGTTGACCTGGTCAAGGACGACCGACCGCGGCGAATCAGCCACGTCGGATGAGATTTCCACGCCGCGGTTCATCGGCCCGGGATGCATGACGATCATCTCGGACTTCGCAGCCGCCAGACGCTTTCCATTCATGCCGTAGAGCTTCGCGTACTCGCGGTTGCTCGGAATCGGCATCGCATCCGCGCGCTCGAACTGAACCCGCAGCATGTACGCGACGTCGAGGGTTGGTAGCGCCTCGTCAAGGGAGTAGATGACCTCCGCGCCGAGCACATCCGGCCGAGCAGGCATGAGCGTGGGCGGCCCGATGACGACCGGGGTGGCGCCCATCATGCGCAGCGCCGGCACCAGCGACCCGGCAACGCGCGAGTGGCAGATGTCACCGACGATACCCACCCGGAGTCCCTCAAGGCGTCCGAGCGAGCGGCGCATGGTGAACAGGTCGAGCAACGCCTGTGTGGGGTGTTCGTGCACGCCGTCGCCACCGTTGACCACATGCGCGTCCATGCACTCGGTCAGCATCTGCGGTGCACCGGCGTACTTGTGGCGGATGACGACCAGATCGCACGCCATCGCCGAAAGGGTCTTGGCGGTGTCGCGCAGCGACTCGCCCTTCACTGTCGCCGACGACGATGCCGTGAAGTTCACCCCGTCCGCCGAGAGACGCTTTGCTGCGATCTCGAAGGACATGCGCGTGCGCGTGGACGGCTCGAGAAAGAGGTTGACGACGGTGCGGCCACGCAGCGTCGGGAGCTTCTTGATGCGACGCTCGTTGACCTCCATGAACGAATCGGCCGTATCGAGAATCGTGGTGATGTCCTCGGCGGTCATGTCACTCACGGTCATGATGTGCTTGCAGGAGAGCATCTACGCCTCACCCTCCCCATCCTCGGCGAGAATGAAGACGCCCTCTTCCCCGTCGGACTCGGCGAGCATGACCTTCACGCGCTCTTTGCGTGATGTCGGGACGTTCTTGCCGACGTAATCGGCACGTATCGGGAGTTCCCGATGACCGCGGTCCACGAGCACCGCAAGCTGCACCGAGCAGGGCCTACCATAGTCCATGAGCGCATCGAGTGCCGCGCGGATGGTGCGGCCGGTGTAGAGCACGTCGTCCACCAGCACGACGTCTTTGCCTTCGACATCGAAGGGAATCTCCGACGTGTGGACTTCAGGATTCATGCGCGTGGCAAGATCATCGCGGTAGAACGAGATGTCGAGCATCCCAACCGGGACCTCTGCATGTTCGATCTCATGGATCCTATCTGCGAGCCGCTCGGCAACCACCGAGCCGCGCGTCACGATGCCCACGAGCGCCAGGTTGCCTGCACCCCGATTGGCCTCCAGCACCTCGTGCGCGATGCGCGTCAGCGCCCGATCGATCGCCGCGGCGTCCATAACCTCGGCCTTCACGCGATACCCCATCGTCTGCCTCCTCCACGTACACCCGGTTTCGGTCCTAGAGAGACGAAAATGCCTCCTTGCGAGTGGCAAGAAGGCTGTCTGCGTTGGCGCGCCGAGTGCGGCGCGGGGTATGCGGTTGCTCCTTGCCGGCCTCACGGGACCGGGTTTAAAGGTCAACGAGACGATAACAGGAGACGCCCTCGGGGACAAGGGCGTCTCCAGAAGCGTTGCCTAGAGGCGGTCGGCTCCGATCGGAACATAGATGGTGAACGTGCTCCCCTTGCCCGGAGAGCTCGTCACGTCGATGTGACCCCCGTGGGCTCGCACGATTTGATCGGCGACGAACAGGCCGATACCGACTCCGCCGAACGCACGGGTGGAGGACATGTCGCCTTGCGTGAAGCGGTCGAAGAGCCTGGGGATGTCTTCCGCGGCGATGCCGATGCCATGGTCGGAAACAGCGATGATCGCATTCTCCTCGTCGGCAGAGATGACTACGGAGATCGGGCCTCCATCGGGCGAGTACTTGACCGCATTGGCGATGAGGTTCTCGACCACTCTGCCGAGCCGGTCCGGATCGCACTGTACCAGCGGCAGCTCGCCTCGCACGTCGACCGCGAGAAGGTGATCGGGGCCGCGCCTGACGACATCAGCGTGCTGGCGGATGACCTGCTCCAGATCCACGGCCCGTTTGAGTATGCGCAGGCCCTCTTCCTGGATGGTCGTGACCTCAAGAAGCTCCTCGACCAGCTGGCGCATGCGGGCGGTGTTCTCGCGAATCTTAGCGAGTACCTGCGGTGCACGCTCTGGGATGATCTCAGGCTTCATCTGCGCAAGGACATCGGCGAAGCCCATGATGCTCGTCAGCGGTGTCCGAAGCTCATGCGACACGTTCGCGACGAAGCCGCTGCGCAGTTGCTCGAGCTGACGGCTCTCTGTGATGTCGCGCTTCACAACGATGAAATGCGACTTCGTGCTCTCCTTGGCAAGAACAGGGGCGATGATGAGGCTTTCGTAGTAGCGGGAACCGTCCTTTCGACGACCGACGGTCTCGCCGCTCCAGACGCCACCGGTCGACGCGGTGCGCCACGCCTCAGCGTACGTTGGCGCCACTGAGTCGTCCGGCATGAGATCGTTGATCGTCATGTGTGTGTACTCATCGGGCTCGTATCCAGTGAGAGTGCGGAACGCCAGGTTCGCCCACTCGATAAGGCCGTCCCCGTCGGCGATCAGGATGGCATCCGCAGACGACTCCAGGGCCGCTGACTTGAGTCGGCCTTCATCTCGGCTCTCGAGCAGCGTGATCGCCGTGCCGACGGTACCGGAGAGCGTCTCCAGAATGCCGGCGAGGTGATCATCCATGAGCGCGGGATCCCGCAGGAACATCGTGAACGTGCCTATCGGCGCGCCCTCAGCCATGATTGGAATCGCGTAGACGGCAGCGCACCCGATCTCGGCGCTGTATCCAAGACATGCGGTCAACTCTCCCACCACGTCGTATACGTGGAGCACGGGGCAGCCGCCCACAGCAGGGCACGCGTCGCCGACTGCACAGAGTGTGCTGGGGTGAACGGTCTCTGGTGCTCCCGCCGTGACTTCAGCATGCACGCCGTCGCGTGTGAGCACAGACCACACGGCGTTGAACCGCATGCCCATATCCGTGACGAGTCGATCGCTCACCCGCTGCAAGAGATCGTGTTTACTGCCGCCGGTGACGACCAAGTGGTCGACATCGCGGATGATCGACTCGAGCACCTCGGCTCGACGTCGTTCGGTGATATCCACGCCGAACATATTGACGGACGCCGGTTGCCCATGCGCGTCTGAAGTCATGGACGTTGTGAGATCGACCAACCGATACGTGCCGGCTTTCGTGCGCACGAGTTGCTCATGGCACGCCGGTCCCATGCTCTCGATGACGCCACGCCACCTGGCGGCATCCTCTTCGCTGTTCCACTCGGGAGAAAGCAACTCCAGATAGTTCGCACCCAGTATCTCGGCTGAATCGTAGCCCGTGGCGGCCTCGGCTCCCCGGCTGAAAAGGATGATCGATCCTTCAATGTCTGTAATGGCAATGAACGTATCGGCGTGATCAAGCACCTGACGCGTGAAGTCGCGCTCCGTTCGGAGGTCGGCCTCAACTTTCTTGCGCTCGCGCACATCAGCGTTGAGCTCCGCGATCAGGTTGGCCTTGACCGAGACTTCCTCGGCAAGGATCTCCATGGCGTGGCGGAGTTCCACGTTCGCCTTCTCCAGGTCGAGCGCTTTCTCCTCCAGCTTATGAACGAGTCGCTCGTTGTACTCCTGGAGAATCTCGGTCTCATCGGTCATCTCGGGTCGACGGACGGTTGCCACTCCGTCGCGCTGTCCGAGCTCGTCGACGCGCTGCAGCATGGTCGTTGGGTCAAGCGGCTTGCGCCAGAACGCGTCCGCGCCGAGACCATCGGCAAATCGCTCGTCAGCGAGATCTGTGTAGGAAGCGGTGTAGAAGACGAGCGGGACATGGCTGAGCCCCTCATCCGACTTCCAGGCGCGACACAGCTGGTAGCCATCCATCTTCGGCATCAGGATGTCGGTGATGATGAGGTCGGGCGTGTCCCTGCGGGCTACCGCCAAGGCCTCTTCGCCGTTCATCGCCGAGAAGACCTCGTGCCCGCCCGAGCGTACGATCGATTCCAGGAGGTACCGACCCGCCGGATCGTCATCTACGACAAGCACCCTCACGGGAGCTCCTCTCCGTCAGTAGCCGCGGCGCAGTTGGTGTCAGCAAGAACAGTATCCAGCAAAGCGAGCATTCCCGCCGGATCAATCGGCTTGACCAGATACCCGGCGAAGCCCTCGGTCAGCTCATGCTCGGACTCCAGAAGAATGCTAACGCATATTATGGGGATATCGGACGTTCCGGCCTCGGACTTCAGTCGTTCGAGTACTTCCCAGCCGTCGAGTCTCGGCATCACCAGGTCAAGCAGGATCGCATCCGGGCGCTCATCCGCTACCAATCGCAGGGCTGCGGCGCCATCCGGTGCCTGCCGGACCCGGTACCCCGCACCCCGCAAGATGCTCGTCACGATTCCACGAGCGTGCGCATCGTCGTCAACCACCAACACCGAGCAGAGTCGGGGATCAGAGCTCAACACCGAGACGTCAGACGTTACTCCCGCCGGAAGCGAAAGCACGAATGTGGAGCCGACCCCAACCTCCGATGCGACCACCAGCGTGCCGCCAAGCAGGTGCGCGAGGCGGCGACTGATGGCGAGCCCAAGCCCGGTGCCATCGGGACGCATGGCATCCTTCGTCTCCAGTTGAACGAACTCGCCGAACACGAGTCCCAGCGCCTCCGGGTCGATTCCCACGCCAGTATCGGCGACCTCGAAACGCACGTGGTTGCCGACAACACGCGCCGAGAGCCGCACCTGTCCGCTGTCAGTGAACTTGACTGCATTGGAGAGCAGGTTCAGCAGGATCTGCTCGAGTCGTCGTCTATCGGTGAAGATCGTCCCGGGCTCGTCACAACCGCACTCCCACGCAAGACCCTTGTCCTCCAAGAGCGGTCGCACGGTCCCTTCGACCGAAGCAAGCACCTCGGAGATTGCCACCTCCTCGCGCTGCAGGACGGTCCGACCGGCCTCGATCTTCGACAAGTCCAGGATGTCATTGATGAGCGCCAGAAGATGACGTCCCGAGCCGTTCACCATCTCCATCTGCCTGGTCTGCTCATCATTCATGGGACCTGCGAGTCCCTGGAGTAGGATCTGTGTGAATCCGATGATCGAATTCAAGGGGGTCCGAAGCTCATGACTCATGCTCGCGAGGAACGTGTCCTTCGCGTCCGTGGCCCGTCGCAGCTGATCGTTTGCACGCCGAAGCTCGGCTGTCCGATCGGCAACGAGTTCCTCAAGGTGGTCCCGGTACTGCTCTATCTCGGCCATCGCGGTCGTGTAGTCGGTGATGTCCTCAAGCACGCCGATCGTTCCGATCATGTGGCCGTTCTCGTCTCGCACAGCAGCATTGAAGATGCGCAGCCTGAGGTCCTGCCCGTCTTTGCGCCTGCGTGTTACCTCAAGCCCGGTTGTGCCCGGCGCCTCAAGCAATCGCCGCTGATTCTCCAGAAACAGCTCCCACTCCTCTGGCGGAACGATTGGGTTGGGGTTGCCAAGCACCTCTTCTGCAGACCAGCCGAAGACGCGCTCGGCAGCAGGGTTCCACAAGACGACACGGGAATCGAGATCGAGCGAGACGATAGGTATGGGCGCGACGTTTATGAACGTCGAGAGCCGGTCGCTCAGGCTTGCGAAACGACGTGTGCCACGCGTGACCGAGCGATACAGCACGATCGACGTCACCGCGACGAACCCAAGTCCTTTATAGAGCGATAGCCGCGATATCTGGTCTGCGGAAAGACCGAGCCGCGAGAGCAGCACGTCGGAGAATGCGATCCACGCGCCAGCTGCGAGCGCATACAGGAGCGTCACACGCAGGGCGTACCGACGATGCACGACCTTCCCCAATCACCGCGGCTTTCCTCCTGCAAGAGTACCCGCAGCACTGGAAGGCTAATCCAATCGCGGTCGGTTAGTCACCAGGCATGATGATGGGCCAGAGTTCGTCGCCCACGGCGGTACGCCCCATTGACTCCGGCGCTAGGTTGCGAAGATGGCGCGCGAGGTCCTCTGGAAGCGGGTCCAGGAAGTCGAGCTTCTCCCCGGTACGAGGGTGCACGAGGCTCAGCCGGTAGGCGTGCAGGAACTGGCGCTCCAGCCCCAGGTCAGCCTTCGGATGATTGCGGCCGTAGAGCGGGTCGCCAACGACCGGATGCTTGATGTATTCCATGTGCACGCGAATCTGGTGCGTGCGACCCGTGTAGAGCTTGCATTCCACGAGCGTGTAGCCGTCGTCATATCGTCCGGCCATGTACCGCTCAAGCACGCGGAACGTCGTGACCGCCTGCTTGCTCGTCGGCGCTTCGACCACACCCATGCGCATGCGATCTCTGGGATTCCTGCCAAGCGGGGCATCGACCAGTCCCGAATCAGGCGCAATGTAGCCATGCACCAGCGTGACATAGCGACGCTCGATAGTGCGCAGGCGGAGCGCGTCGCTCAGCGCTGCCTGAGCCACATCGTTCTTGGCGACCATCATGAGTCCGGACGTGTCTTTGTCGAGTCGGTGGACGATGCCCGGACGGTCCTCGCCCTGCAGCGTACCAAGGTCGACGCTGTGCGCTAGTAGCGCGTGTACGAGCGTTCCGGTGTAGTGGCCCCGCGCAGGGTGCACGACAAGGTCGGGTGGCTTGCTCAGGACGATCAGATCGTCGTCTTCATAGCGGATATCCAGGGGGATGTGCTCGGGCTCAAGGTCGCTCACGACCGACGGCGGTACGAATACCTCGATTCGCTCCCCCGCACGGGTGATGTGGTGCTTGCTCGCGACCTGACCGCCGACCAGGACATAGCCTGTCTCGATCAGCTTCTGAGCCGCGGAGCGACTGACCATGAAGTCGAGTTCGCCGAGAAGCTTATCGAGTCGGCTGCCTGCCTCGTCGCCACGCACGTCGTGCACATGACGTTCGCTCATGACGCCACCTCGGACGCGGAGTCGTCACCGTCCTCCTGCTTCACGGCGGCGAGCGCGTCGTCGTTTGAGAAGAGTATCCACACGAGCAGGATGGCGACCCCGATGTCGAGCGCCATGTCTGCCACGTTGAAGACGGGCCACCAGCCGAGGTCGAAGAAGTCGGTCACCCATCCGGCCGCGATGCGGTCGATCAGATTGCCGGTAGCACCTCCGGCAACGAGTCCCAGAGCGATGGCGACCCAGCGGCTTTCCGGCTTGAGGCGCCACCATACCCAGGCGATGCCGCTGAGTAC
The DNA here is from genome assembly GCA_964527045.1 of uncultured Coriobacteriaceae bacterium. Lineage (GTDB taxonomy): Bacteria > Actinomycetota > Coriobacteriia > Anaerosomatales > Anaerosomataceae > UBA2286. The sequence continues at coordinate 10,911 of CAZGNF010000030.1, forward strand.
CACGCACGCCATGAATATGAAGAACGGCAGCCGTCCGGGGAACAGCCCGAATGCAGCTCCCACATTGCGAACATAGGTGAGGCTGAGAACGCCTTTGAGCAGCGGGATCGTGTCGCCCAGCGAGAAGTTCGCTCGCACGACGGCCTTGCTTGCCTGATCGACGACCACCACGGCCGCCGCAGTCCCCGCGAGAAGGACGCCAGAACGACGCTGCATCTAGCGGCTCTCCTCCCACTCTTTGCAGGTGATGCACAGCTCGGCTGCGGGCATAGCTTCCAGGCGCTCGGGCGGAATCTCCTTGCCACACCTGGTACACACGCCATAGGTGCCCTCTTCGATGCGCGCAAGCGCCGCGTCGATCGATCCAAGCGTCTCTCGAGCGTTGTCTTCTAGGGTCATGTCGAGCTCACGGGCAAACGTAGCTGATCCTTGATCGGCCATGTGATCGCGATAGTTGTTCTCACCGGATACGTCGGAAAGGGTCTCCTGACCATCACGCTCGTACTCTGCGATCTCGATAAGCACGTGCTCCCGTTCTTCGCCAAGCGCGGCCTTGAGTTGAACAAGCGTCTTCTCGTCAATCATTGCGACCTCCCATGTCCAAGGGGGATTATCGAAAAGCGCCCCGCCAAGGGGGGCGCGCTGCTTCTGTTGGGATTATACCACCGCGTGCGGGATGCGAAGCGATACGTGCACCCGCCCGATGTGCTCATCTTGCACACCGGGCGGGTCGTATTCTTCCGTGCGACAGCCAAGCTACCCCCGTTGCGTGAGTACCGCTGCGCAACGAGCACATACCTCAGGATGAGTCGGATCGCTCCCGAGCGTGCGGTAATTCCAACACCGCGGGCACTTCTCACCGTCGGCGGGAAGCACCTCAACGGCAAGCTCCGGGCCTTCGGCGATCACGACCGCCGAGACGATGAGCATCTCGGCAAGCGAGTCTTCGCCTCGTTCGCGCAGCGGTCCCGCGATCGCGCTAGGAGCGGTCACGACCACGCGCGCCTCCTGGCTCTTGCCGATGGTGCCGGCATTCCGGGCGTCTTCGAGCGCCTTCGTCACAACGTCCCGCACTTCAAGCACCGTCCCATAGGCCGTGCGCAGCTCGTCGGCGGAGGCGGCAGGAACGTCCAAAGCCGGCCATCCGGCAAGGTGAACGCTCGACACGCCTTCGCGGAGCGCGGCCGGCATGAACTGCCAGACTTCCTCGGTGGTGAATGAGAGGATCGGCGCCATGAGACGGACGAGCGTGCGGAGCACCTCGGCAAGCACGGTCTGCGCACTGCGGCGGCCGATTGAATCAGGTGCCTCGGCGTAGAGCCGGTCCTTGAGCACATCCATGTAGAACGAGGACAGGTCCGTCACGCAGTAGCCGTAGATGGCGTGGTAGACCTGGTGGAACTTCCAGTCGTCGTACGACTTCGTCACACGCTCCGAGAGATCAGCGAGCGCGACGAGCGCGTACCGGTCGAGCTCGGGCATCTCCTCCCACGTCACAGAGGCTGCGACGTCGAAGTCGGCAAGGTTGGAGAGCAAGAAGCGGAACGTGTTGCGAATGCGGCGATACGCCTCGCTCGTGCGCTCCAGAATCTCTGCCGAGACAGAAACGTCCTGCGAGTAGTCCGACGCAGCGGTCCACAGGCGCACGATGTCGGCGCCGTACTTCGCAACCACGTCGAGCGGCGACACGACGTTGCCGAGGGACTTGCTCATCTTGCGACCGTCACCGTCGACGATGAAGCCGTGGGTGAGCACCGTTTTGAACGGCGCGGTGTCGTACGCCCCCACGGCCGTGAGCAGCGAGGACTGGAACCAACCACGATGCTGGTCAGAACCCTCAAGGTACAGTTCAGCCGGATACCTAAGCTCAGGTCGAGCCTCAAGTACACTCGTGTGCGAGCAGCCGGACTCGAACCAAACGTCGACGATGTCGGTCTCAGGCTTCAGCTCTGTAGCGCCACAGCGTGGGCACGCGGTGCCGGCCGGCAGGTACTCGGACGGCGACTTCGTGAACCACGCGTCGGCGCCCTCCTCGGCGAAGAGCTTCTCGACCGCTGCAAAGGTATCGTCATTCGCGACGGTCTCGCCGCACCGAGCGCATTCGAAGACCGGGATGGGCACGCCCCAGGCGCGTTGACGGCTAATGCACCAGTCGGGTCGGTCGGTGACCATGGAGTTGATGCGGTTGACGCTCCAGCCGGGCACCCACTCGACACCCTGGATCGCCTTGAGGGCCGAGTCACGCAGACCGGTCTCGTCCATCGAGATGAACCACTGCTCCGTTGCACGGAAGATGACCGGCTTCTTGCAGCGCCAGCAGTGCGGGTAGCTGTGCGATGTCGTTCCCGCTGCAAGAAGCACGCCGCGCTCGCGCAGCCATTCGATGATGAGCGGGCTGGCCTTCTCCACATGCATGCCCTCGAAGGGGCCTCCACCTGCATCGAACACGCCGTTGTCATCGACCGGCATGGGCATCGGGAGACCGAACTTCACGCCGACGAGGTAGTCCTCCTCGCCGTGACCTGGAGCCGTGTGCACCGCGCCGGTACCGGTCGTGAGCTCCACGTGGTCGCCGGTGATGATAACGCCGGTGCCGTCGGTGTGGATCGGGAGCACGTAGGTGAGTCCGGCAAGCGCCGAGCCCTTCACCTTGGCAGGAAGAACCTCGTAGCTCTCCCAACCGGCGACCGTGGCGACCGCCTCAACCAGGGCCTCGGCCATGACGAGCACCTCGCCGTCGACCTTCACGCCCACATAGTCGGCGGATTCGGCAAGTGTGACGGCAACGTTCGCCGGCAGCGTCCACGGGGTGGTCGTCCAGATGAGGATCGAGGTCGGAAGCCCTTCGGCCGCCCACGGCTCGGGCACCTGGGTGAAGTTGAACTTCACGTAGATACTCGGCGAGGAGACATCGTGATACTCGATCTCGGCCTCGGCGAGCGCGGTCTTGCAGCGATAGCACCAGTGGATCGGCTTGCTGCCCTTGTAGACCATCCCGCGGCGGTACAGCTCGGCGAAGACGCGAACATCGCCGGCCTCGTAGCTGTGGTGGAGCGTGAGGTACGGGTTCTCGAAGTCACCGCGAACGCCCAAGCGCTTGAACTCGTCGCCCTGGATCTTCACGAACTCGAGTGCGTACTCACGACAGAGTGCGCGAAGCTCGGCCTGCGAGGTCTGCTTCATCTGCTCGGGACCGAGGTTCTTCTCGACCTGATGCTCGATCGGCTGGCCGTGGCAGTCCCAGCCCGGCACGTACGGCGACCAGTAGCCGCGCATCGTCTTGTACTTGACGATGAGGTCCTTGAACACCTTGTTGAACGCCGTGCCCATGTGGATGTGGCCGTTAGCGTATGGAGGACCGTCGTGCAGGATGAACGTCGGGCCGCCTTCGTTCGCCTCCAGCGATTTACGGTAGATGTCCATTCCGTTCCAGAAGTCGAGCCACTCGGGCTCGCGCTGGGACAGGTTCGCACGCATCGGGAACTCCGTCTGCGGCAGGTTCATCGTCTGCTTGTAGTCGTTGCTCACGTTCGCAGGTCCTCTCAACACTCCGTCGCCGAAAAAAGAAAACACGCCCGCCCCTACCTGGGACGAAGCGCGTCTGCACCCCGCGGTACCACCCAGCTTGCCGAGGCCCTTGCGGACCCGTCGCCACTCGGTTGCTCTGTAACGGGAACACCCGTCGGAGTCTACTTGGCGCACGCGCCGTTCGGTCCGAGGCTCCGAGGTGATCTTCGGTCGGGTCTCCCCGCGGGCTTCCACTCTCCCCGCTCGCTAGTCAGGCGACGTGCCGACGTACTCTTCCTCGTCAAAGCCGTTGTATCCACGCGCCGAAACCGCCGGTCGCGTACACGACAGGGTATCGCAGTGACCGACCTCTCGGCAACCGTCATGACGCGGCGAGCTCAGAAACAGAGATAGCGCGCAGTATCCGCCGCAGTGGGACTGACCGCAGGCAATCCACCGTATGTCTCCACACGCTTGATGCGATTCGCTACAAGTTGGATGGCGATGCCACTAGGCCAGCTGAGATAATCCGGGCGTGTCAGCAACAGGGTACCGCTCCGCGCCCCGAGAGCGGGACCCGCCGCAAGTGCATCAGGGAAGTTCAGGCCAGTGGCAAGTCCAATGTTCTCACCATCAGTCCAGCCCTCCTCGAGGCCAGTAAGCGTGAGCTGCGCTGCCGTGGAGTAACGATCAGAGCCTTGGATTCGCGCGTACGGAACCTGCAGCGCCCGGGCGACGGTATCGGACACTGCCGGCGTGCCCCCAAGCACCCAAGCAGAAGATACCCCGCACTCTGAAGCCGCAGCCGCCACAGCAGTTGGCATAGCAGCTGGCCTCACGAGAAGCATCGGCTTGACTTGCGAGTACGCAAATGGTGCGCCCGAAAGCGCGTCAGGGAACTGGTCCCCTCTCGTCACGAAGACACTCCCCACCGGCGGGCCGCCCTGCAGGCGGCATATCTCACGAAGCACGGCCGCAGATGTCGCATAGCGGTCGGATCCGCCGATGCGCTCGACTGTCGCGCTTGAGGGCAATGATGCAGCTACGCTCGCCTCGACCGACATCGAAACCGCTGCGGGTGAGCCGATGATGACTACGTGCTCTGCACCAAGCGCCAGCAGCTCACTTCTGGTCTCAGCACTCAACTTACTCGCCTTCGTGAGCAGAATCGGCGCCTCGTAGAAGCCAGCAAGCGCAGATGCCGAGAGTGCATCCGGAAACGACTCCCCGCTGACCAGAACCGCCGTCCTTGATCCGTCCGGAAAGCCTGATTGTGCCGCAGCGGCACTGGTTGCGTATCTATCTGCGCCCGCGATTCGCACAGCATCGGTAGTCCCCGGCGGCGTCTTTGCGATCTCAGACCACCCAGACCACTTGATGTCCGAAAGCGAGTGGGACACGTCCATGTCGAAGTTCTGCGATCGCATCCCTCCTGGCGGTATTGTTTCGTCGGAGATGTGCACGTGACGAGTGCCGATGATGTGACCAGTCGACTTCGACCATTCAATTACACCCAGCACGATCTTCGATGGCGTGTACCACGTGTCGTTAATCATCGTGACCCCGCAGACACGCAGGGTATTCGAGGCGACCGGCCTGCCCGACGAGTGCTCGGTGAATATCGGCATCTTGGCGCACGGTGTTCCAAGCGGCTTCATGGTCATCCGGACGGCCGGACGAGTCATTGGACAACCCACCGCGAAGGTAACGAAATCTCCAGGATAGAGAACGAGACCGCCAAATTGCCCGGCCTCCCTGACCATGAAGTGACCCGCATCGGCCCCTTGGGCGTCGTACAGGTTGATGCCGATCGTCATCGCCTCTACTGGATGGTTGGTTGGGTTGTAAAGGATTCCGTAGCAGGTGACGCTTCCTGATACCCCATCGAACGAAGCCAGGACCGCCAAGTCAGCAATGACAAGCACCTCACCCGCGAGCGGCGCCATCGATCCAACCTGGGAATCGAGCGGGACTCCTTCGATGACGACAGGGGTCGTTGACGTCATAGTGATCGGAATGCTCTCCGTGGGCACCGCCAGCACTGTCTCTGCGTGCCGAGGAGACTCCGCCGGTACACCCGAGGCGACACCTGGCACCGTCAAAGCGATGAGAAGCACAATCGCAAAGGCATCCTGAATCAAGCGCTTCAACGCGACTCCCCCTGACAGACCGCCTTGTGTACGCTTTCGCGAGATAGGCGGTAACTCCTGCACGGGTCATGCGCGTCTGGAACCCGGCTGGCCTCGACAGGACCACCAGGGCGCGTCACTCCGAGCGCTCTATCGCGTCTTCAACTGCGCTCTGCTCAACCCCCTCGACCTCCACGGTCTTGTGCCGAGACGTCTCCCCTCGCGTCACGCGCACGGCAGACTTCGGCACCCCGAGTGCCTTCGCGAGCACCTTGCACACGGCGGCGTTCGCCTTGCCGTCCTCAGGCGGCGCGGTCACCCGTACCGACAATTCACCCCCTCGCCAACCCACGATTTCATCGCGGTTCGACTTGGGGGTGGCATGGACGTGCAGTATGGCCATAGCGGCGCTAGTCGATCTCCTCGATGTCAACGTCGTCCTCGCGCTCGCCGATCGAACCGAAGTCCATCGTGAACTCGGGCACGTCGAGGAACTCGGGCTCGACCGGCAGATCCGGGCTTGCCATCTCGCCAAGCTGCAGACCCTGGACGAATCCAGAC
>CAZGNF010000031.1:0-17059 GCA_964527045.1 uncultured Coriobacteriaceae bacterium
CGCTGCGTTCGGGACGCAGAGGTCGTGGGTTCGAATCCCGCCATCCCGACCATCGAAATCCCGCGGCAGGTGCGACCTTTGGTCGGCCTGCCGTTGTCGTTGTTGGAGGCGCACGGTGCTGTCTTCGGTGTTTCACTGGGTCGGCTACGGGCTCTGTCATCAGCTTCCGGAGCGCTCGCTGTTCGCTGGCGGGCTTCAGCTTCCGGTCTGCGCACGCGACACTGGCATCTACGCCGGCTTCGTCCTATCGCTGATCGTCATCGCTTTGGTAGAGCGCGGTCGCAGACCATCTGAACTCTCGCGTCCGTGGCTTGTTCTCGTCGGGGCACTCATCTTCGGCACGATGGTGGCCGACGGCGTCAGCTCGTACGTTGGCTGGCGAGAGACCACGAACGATCTGCGTCTGCTCACGGGGCTTCTGGCCGGCTACGCGATGACGCTTGTCGTCGTGCCCATGCTCAACGGCCAGCTTTGGACGACTGTTTCGAAGTATCACCTGCTCGACGGCTGGCGTAGCGTGGTATGGCTCTTCTCCGTACCCGCGTCGTTCGTGCTACTTCGATGGGTGCTCCCTGCGACGGGGGTTGCGTACCCGGTGCTACTGACGCTGGCTATCATCGCGACCTACGCGACTGTGAATATGATCTTCGTCACGTTCATACCTGCGCTCGAGCACAAGATGACCTCGCTCCTGAAGGCGCCGCTCCAAGTAGCGCTCGCTCTCTTGCTTGTTGCGGCGGAGTTGCTGCTTGCCTCGGGAATCCGAATCGCAGCTGAGCGATTCGCGGCGGGGCTCTGACAGCCGTTTCCACTGCGCCATGGATGATGTACAGTCATGGTGGATTTCGGCGGTGGGGCGGTAGGAGGATTCTCCATGGTCTATACGAACAAGAACGTCATCCGGGTCATGATCATCACGAAGGATCACCGGATCGAAGGCGAGATGTACATTCTTGAGGGCAGCCGACTCACCGACGCCCTGAACGCCAAGAGCAAGGACTTCTACGCGCTGACCGGTGCCAAGATCTGGCGCGTCACGGATGAGGCACTTCTTGCCTCTCCTGAGTACGTTGCCGTTGCGCGTGAGGCGATCACCGCAATCTTCCCCGTGGAGTAGCGACTCGACCTTTCGTGTCAGACCCCACTGCTAATCTCTCCTCGAACAAACGTTCGAGGAGGAGATCATGCAAACTGTCATTGAATCCGTTGTACCGTGTACGAGCCTGCAGTCGCTGCTCAGTAGCCTTGTGCGCAAGGCAGAGCTCGTGTATCGAGTCGAACCCGAAACGGCACGCGGTGCCGCAGTTGCCACGCAACGGGCGTTGTCGGATAAGGTGTCGAGTCAGAGTCTGAGCCTGTCGGATGAGCGTCGCATCAGCGCGTACTTCAGTGCAGTACTTCGGGCGTATGCCTTCAAGCAGGGGCGCCGGGGCGACGCTCGCTATCGGGTGCAGTTCAAGGTAGCCTCGCTCGTTGCGGATCTGCGATCAGTGGGAACGCCGGCCGATAGGATCCGCGAGGAGGTCGCTTCCTTCTTCGGAACGTCGGGGCTTCAGATGCTCGACGCGGGAGAGGTGGCTTAGCGGAAGGACGACGATCCTATGATCTCCAGGGTCGTGCGATCGATTACCCACAGTCGCCTGTGCGCGAGGACGTCGTTCTCATCGCCCCATGCCTCCACCACCAGCCAAACACCGATTCCGTCGACTGTCGCAGACTCGATGCGCAAAGGCACTGCTGCGGTCTCACTGGGAAAGTCCTTCGTCAGGGCATCCGCGAGCGCAGAGGCGTCAGGCCCCTGTGTTCGCAGCTTCCCGAGTCGTTCAGTCCGCAGCATGGGGGCGTCGGCAGTCCTAACGTCCTTGACGGATTCCAAACTCGTGGACGCTGCTGCCTCCTGGGCTTCATCCATGGAGTAGCTGCCGCCCGTGGGTATGTACTCGAGACCGGACTTGGCACAGCCGGCGGTCAGGACAAGCAGCAGGAGCAGCGTGAACAACACAATCGCTTTGGATGACGCCTGCATGGTCTTGACCTCCTTGGACTCAGTGACTCAATAGTAGAGCAAACGACTTCACGGCGCAGGAGCGCGGAACGGGGGCTTTGAGTGCAGGCAATCATCTGCTTCACCTCTGACTTCGGCATGGGCGACACGTGGGTCGGAATGTGTCATGCCGTCATTTACCGCGCATGTCCTCAGGCGCGCGTCGTAGACCTTGCGCACGACGTTCTGCCGTACGACATCCGGAAGGCAGCCGCAGTGGCGGCATCCGGCGTTTGGCAGCTCCCTGAGGCCATCCATCTGGTTGTAGTCGATCCGGGAGTGGGCGGTGGGCGTAGAGATCTCTGTATCGTCACGGGTGGGGGTACGATTCTGGTCGGTCCCGATAACGGCGTACTCATACCTGCCACATGGCGCGCAGGTGGCATCTCAGAGGCGTACGCGATTGATCCTGAGGCGTTGACCTTCCGCTCGCCGCTGGCCACGTTCCACGCGAGAGACGTACTGGCGCCGGCGGCGGCGGCGCTCGCGTGTGGCGTCGATCCGGCGGCCATGGGACCCGCCGTCGCCCCGGAGTCTCTCGTCGACACTCCATTCGAACGCGCCCGCCAGGTCGACGGCATCGTGATGGCTGACGTTGTTGATGTCGATCGGTTTGGCTCAGTTCGAATCGCGGTGTCGACGGATGATCTTGATGAGTTCGGACTGCGTCACGACATACTTGAGATGGGATTCGGTCACGTGAACCTTGAGGTGCCGTTTGGCGCCACGTTCTCGGATGTTGCCGAGGGCGACCCTGTCGCGCTGTTCGACTCGTCGGGGTGGCTTACGCTCGCGATCTGCATGGGCAGTGCTGCCGAGCGTTACGGAATCGAACCAGGCCAACACGCCCGGGTGCGGGGCATCACGGCATAGGTCGTTTCATGTCAGACCTCCGCGCGACACTGTCATTGGAGACAGCGTCGATTCGGAGGTCGAAGATGAAGGCCATGTATGTCAGCTCGCTCAGGGAGGGGGCTCGAGTCGACTCCGTCTTCGCCTTGCGGACAAAGGAGCTGCGCGCGACGCGTGCTCAGGAAGCATATCTTTCGATGGAGATTGCCGATCGCACGGGCCGCATGGCAGCAGTCATGTTCCGGCCCGACAGGGCGGCCGAAGCGGTGCCAAGCGGATCGATAGTCCGTGTCCGGGGAACGGCGACGACGTACCGGGGCGTTCTGCGCGTGTCTGTTGAGTCTCTTGCTCCAGCGGCCGAGTACTCGCCGTCGGATCTGCTCCCCTCCGGACCGCGCGATACACAAGAGCTTGTCGGCGAATTGAGGACTCTCGTGCGATCTGTGAAGAGTCCCGGCCTTTCCGCTCTTCTCAGAGCAGTGTTCGGCGACAAGAGATTCTTCGCAGCGTTCAAGGAGTGTCCCGCCGCGCAGACGTATCATCACGCCTACATCGGGGGCCTACTCGAACATACCGTCTCGGTCGCTACTCTGTGCGTTTGTCTGGCGGGTCTGTACCCGGACGTCGACAGGGATCTCTTGATCGCAGGCGCGCTACTGCACGACATCGGCAAGGTTGATGAGCTCGCATTCGGGACGTCGATCGAGTACACCGATCAAGGCAGGTTGCTAGGTCACGTCGTTCTCGGTGAGCGTCGACTGCATGAGGCTGTCGATGCAGTGCAGGGCGCGCTTACCCCGGAAATCGCGGTACAGCTGTCGCATGTCATGATCTCGCATCATGGTGAGCTCGAATGGGGCGCCCCGAAACGTCCCTGCACGCTCGAAGCTCTGATTCTGCACCATGCGGACAACATGGATGCCAAGACCGCCGGATTCGTCGCAGCGGCGAAGGCAGCCACCCTCGTCGAGGAGCCATGGACCGACGCGATGAACCTGTTCCGGCGTCCACTCTATGCGCCTCGATCGCTGGAAGACGATCGATCCACACATGATGCGGAGGAGGAATTCGCTCTGCGCAAGGGTGCGTGAGCGAGGTTCGTATGGGCTACAATCCCTAGGAGCCGAGCACGCGCCCGGACGGGCGCCCGAGTGATTCGAGGAGCACGATGCAGTATCCCAAGGCAGAGATTGGCGTCTTCGGCGGAAGCGGATTCTACTCGCTCCTTGAGGACCCAATCGAGTTCAAGGTCGACACTCCCTACGGTGCGCCCTCTTCTCCCGTCATGTACGGGGAGATTGGAGGACGCAAGGTCGCTTTCCTTCCGAGGCACGGCAAGGACCATCAGCTTCCACCGCATATGATCAACTACCGCGCGAATGTGTGGGCGATGAAGGAGCTCGGCGTCAGCCGCATCATCGGTCCGAATGCATGCGGTTCGCTGCAGTCAGATGTGAAGCCCGGCGACTTCGTCATTTGCGACCAGTTCGTGGATCGGACCTGGGGACGCAAGGACACGTTCTACGATGGACCGACGACAACGCATGTTTCCTCTGCGGACCCGTATTGCCCCGACATGCGCGCCGTCGCTATCACGCAGGCGAAGAAGCTCGGCATCACTGTGCACGAGAAGGGGACGGTAGTCGTCATCCAGGGCCCGCGATTCTCGACGCGCTCCGAGTCAAAGTGGTTCGCCTCCCAGGGATGGGAAGTCATCAACATGACGCAGTACCCCGAGTGCTATCTCGCTCGCGAACTCGAGATCTGCTACTGCAACATCTCGCTCATTACCGATCATGACGCAGGCGCCGAGGGTGCGGAGCCGGTCTCGAATGAAGAGGTCATTCGCGTGTTCGGTGAGAACAACGACAAAGTGCGCGCACTGTTGCACGCGATGATTCCGGCGCTGCCGGACGATCGCGGTTGTGTGTGCGCCAGCGCTCTCGACGGCGCCGCGTTCTAGAAGTGCCCACAAGGGGCGGCCACGTCAGGCCGCCCCAGTGAGGGGTGGCACGCATGTTCGGATTCCGGTCGTTCACGATAGGTAGATTCTTCGGAATCCCGCTTGAGGTGAACTCAAGCTGGTTCCTGGTGTTCTTCCTCGTTGCATTCACGCTGAGCACCAGCTATCTGCCCGCGGCATTGCCCGGACAGCCCTCTGCCGTGTACGTGTTCATCGCCCTCGCGATGACCGCCGCGTTCTTCGCGTCTGTCGTCATTCATGAGTTCTCACACTCGCTCGTCGCGCGTGCTGGGGGCATGAAGATATCGCGGATAACACTCTTCATCTTCGGCGGGGTGTCGCAGATGGAAGATGAGCCCACCGGCCCAGGACTCGAGTTCCTGATGGCGATTGCCGGCCCCGGAATGAGCCTTGTCTTGTCGGGCGCTTGCTTCGGGGGCCTGGCAATCATGCGTTCCGTGAATGCAGCGCCCGCGTTTCTCGTGCCGGTCGAATACCTTGCCTACATCAACTTGTCGGTCGGCATCTTCAATCTGCTTCCAGGCTTCCCGCTCGACGGCGGTCGGGTGTTGCGATCGATACTCTGGGCTATCACCCACGACATGCTGAAGGCCACTCGCTGGGCGAGTCGCATGGGGCAACTGCTCGGGTACGCGCTGATAGCGATCGCCGTGGTGGGGGTGCTCAACGGGTCGCTCGACCTCATCTGGTTCGCGGTCATGGGATGGTTCCTCTCAACGCTGGCTGGCGCTGCGTACCAGCAGCAGTTGCTCAAGGTGCGGCTCTCCGAGGTCCCGCTATCCTCTGTCATGTCGTCTCCGGTGGCATACGTTTCGTCCGAGACTACCCTTGATGAAATGGCACACTCGTACTTTCTCGGCGGAAGACATTCGAGATACCCGGTTGTCTCTGAGGGCAGAGTCATCGGCCTTATCGAGCTGCAGGCTTTAAGAGACATGCCCCGGGACGACTGGGTCAACAAGACGGTGGGGGAGGTCGCCCACACTGATCTCGCGGAGGTGGTTGCCACGCCTGATGTGACGGTCGACCGTGTTCTCGCTCGACTGGAGCCAAGCGGACCCGGCGCGGTGTTGGTCGTGGAGGATGGCAGACTAGCTGGCATTGTGACGCGAGCAGACGTGATCCAGCTTGTTAGCTCAATGAATCGTCAGCCGGGACTTTCTCAGTGATTGCTTGCCGGACTTTGTAACAAGTGGTTACCATTGCGGCATGGCATTCCTGGCGGAGGGCAAATTGTGTCTGACGAGCATGGCAAGCGAATCCCTGAAGGTGTCATCGAGCGACTTCCATTGTATCTGGGCGTACTGATCCAACTTCGCCAGGATGGACAATCGACGGTTTCCTCGGCCAGGCTTGGGGAGCTCACCGATGTGAATCCCGCGCAGATTCGGCGCGACCTCACGCATTTCGGGTCCTTCGGCAAGCGCGGTGTCGGGTACGACATCGTGACCCTCGTCGATCGCGTCCAGAGGATTCTTGGCGCGGATCATGTGCACCGCCTCGCGCTGGTGGGCGCGGGCAACCTTGGCTCCGCCATCGCCAACTACGACGGGCTGCGACAGCACGGATTCCACGTCACGGCGATCTTCGATGCCGATCCGCACAAAGTAGGCAGCAGGATCGGCGACATCATCGTGCAGCACATCGACGACTTGGCGAGAACGGTCGCGGATCAGAACATCCGGATAGGGGTCATCGCGGTGCCCCCTGAAGCAGCACAGGAGGTTGCCGATCGATTCACGAATGCAGGCGTGCGCATCCTGCTCAACTACACGCCGGTGATTGTCCGCGTACCGCCGACGGTGACGCTTCACAACACCGACCCGGTGCACGAACTACTGCACACGCTGTACTACCTGTCGCGACTAGAGGGCGTCAGTCGAGTCTGATATGCCTGCCTCGTGGCAGGGTGCTCGGTTAGGTGGTACGCTAACGTTCGTTCTGTGAATGGTATCCGGCGGCCGGTTTCCGTCGGGTGTTTCGATAGGAGGTCGATATGGGAGCGTTTGGGATGCCCGGTGGCTGGGAGATCATCGCGATTCTCGCTGTCGTTCTGTTGCTGTTCGGCCCGAGCCAGCTGCCGAAGCTTGCGAAGACGTTCGGGAAGTCAGCAAAAGCACTCAAGGATGGCATGGAAGGCAAGCTCGCCGATGACGATGACGAGGACCCCAAGGAATCCGTCAAGGCGGAGAAGTCCGACAAGGGCGACGAGTAGTCGCACGCTTCGTATAGTTCCTGACTCGAAGGCGCCCAAGGGTGCCTTCGCGCATTTGCGGCTTGTTTGTCGCTGGCTATGTTGTATACTCTCGTGAGCGTTCGGGCGGCCAGTGGCGCCGCCGAGCATGAGAGCCTACTGAGTGGGAGCGTGCATGCAGAAGGAAGTCGCCCTCACCCCTGAAGGTCAGACCCGCCTTGAGCAGGAACTGATCCATCTGGAGACCGTGCGTCGTCGCGAAGTCGGCGAGCGCATCAAGGAAGCGAAAGAGTTCGGCGACATCTCGGAGAACTCCGAGTATGACGACGCCAAGAACGAGCAGGCGTGGGTCGAGAGCCGCATCATCGAGGTCAACCAGATTCTCGCGCATGCGACGATCATCCAATCGCCCAAGCGCAAGGACAAGGTGACTCTCGGCTCGAAGGTCGAACTCCGCGACGTCGAAACCTCTGAGATCCACTCGTACCAGCTTGTGGGTTCGGCCGAGGCGGACCCGGTCCATGACAAGATCTCGAACGAGTCACCCGTCGGTCAGGCTGTCATCGGTCACAAGAAGGGCGACACCGTGCGCGTCACCACGCCGCGCGGTTCCGTCATCGAGTACGAAGTCGTCTCGATCTCCAGCTAGCTGCCGATGACGGACGGGGAGCTGACAACCGGGGACGATCGTCTCGTCGACGATCCCATCGAGGTCCGCAGGGCGAAGCTTGATGCACTGCGCGCGCGTGGCGAACAGCCGTACAAGGATCGTTTCGACCGAACCCACACCACTGCTGACATCGTCGCGACGTGGGATTCCCTGGAGCCGGGCGAAGACGCTTCGGACATCGTTTCGGTCGCCGGGCGCGTGGTCGCGAAGCGCGACCAGGGCAAGATCATGTTCATCGTGCTCCGCGACGGCGTGACCGATATCCAGCTCTTCTGTCGGGTGAACGTTCTCGGCGAGGAAGCCTACGCGGCTGCGGTCGAGTTCGACCTTGGCGACTGGGTGGGCGCGACCGGCACCGTCTCTCGCACGCGGCGGGGCGAGCTTTCGGTCGTTCCTACTGCCGTCACACTGCTGAGCAAGTCACTCCGCCCGTTGCCCGAGAAGTTCCACGGGCTCACGGACGTCGAGACCCGTTACAGGCAGCGTTACGTGGACCTCATCGTGAACCCCGACGTGCGCCGCACGTTCGACACCCGGTTCAAGATCGTCTCGGCGATTCGGCGTTTCATGGAGGCGCGCGGCTTCATTGAGGTTGAGACGCCCATGCTGCATCCGATTCCGGGCGGCGCCACAGCACGCCCATTCGTGACGCATCACAATGCGCTCGATATGGACCTCTATCTGCGAATCGCGCCCGAGCTGTACCTGAAGCGTCTGCTGGTCGGTGGCTTCGACCGGGTCTTCGAGATCAACCGCTCCTTCCGCAACGAGGGTATCTCGGTCAGGCACAACCCTGAGTTCACGATGCTCGAAGCGTACGAGGCCTTCACGAACATCGACGGGATGATGGACCTGACAGAGGGGATGGTCGTCGCGGCGGCGAGCGAGGTGCTCGGCACGCTTGAGATCGAGTATCAGGGCGCCGCGATCGACCTCACGCCACCGTGGCCGCGCCGCACGATGCTTGAACTCACAAGCGAAGCTGCTGGCGAAGAGATATCCTTCGCGCTTTCCGATGCCCGCTTACGGCATCTCTGCGATCACCACGGCGTGCCCCACGACCCGTCATGGGGCAAAGGCAAGCTCATCACCGAGCTGTACGAGAAGCTCGTCGAGGGAACCCTCATCCAGCCGACATTCGTGACCGAGTACCCGCTGGAGACGTCACCGCTTGCGCGCAAGAAGCCGTCCGATCCGGAATTCACCGAGCGCTTCGAGCTCATCGTGTGCGGCCGTGAACTTGCGAATGCCTTCTCGGAGCTCGTCGATCCCGTCGACCAGCGCGAGCGGTTCGCCGAGCAGATCCGCGCAAAAGGCGCAGGCGACGACGAGGCGATGGGGTACGACGAGGACTACCTGCGAGCGATGGAGTACGGTATGCCGCCAGCTGGCGGAATGGGAATCGGCATCGACCGCCTGGTCATGCTCCTCACCGACTCCGCGTCCATCCGGGACGTGCTGCTCTTCCCGCACCTGCGCCCGGAATCATAGATCTCCGGCATTCTCGCAAAGACCTGAGTGTGTCACGCTCACATCTTGTGGCACTCGCCTTGCTTCATGATCGTACGATCCCTCCGTGTCGCTGTGAGGGAGTAGAATAGTCGTTGCGAAGGATCCGCCGTAGCCGGCGCGGAAGATAGAGAGGCGATGCCTATGTTCGAGCGATTCACCGAGAAGGCCCGCAGGGTCGTGGTGTACGCGCAAGAAGAAGCGCGCATGCTCAATCAGAACTACATCGGCACAGAGCACCTGCTGCTGGGCCTTATTCGCGAGCAGGATGGCATCGCAGCGAAGGCGCTCGAGAGCCTCAGTATCTCGCTGGAGGATGTGCACCAGCAGGTCGAGGAGCTTATCGGTCGCGGAACCTACGTTCCAACCGGTCACATTCCGTTCACGCCGCGCGCCAAGAAGGTGCTCGAGCTCTCGCTTCGGGAAGCACTGCAGCTCGGACACACCTACATCGGAACCGAACACATCCTGCTCGGTCTCATCCGTGAAGGGGAGGGTGTCGCCGCGCAGGTGCTGCTCAACCTGGGTGCGGACCTCGAGAAGGTCCGCTCCGCGGTTATCCAGCTGCTCTCCGGCTACTACGGAGGTAAGCAGACCGACGCCGCCGATGACCGACGCGGCGGTCGTGCGGGCGAGAATCAGCTGCTCGACGAGTTCGGCAGGAACCTCACCGTGGCCGCGAATGAGGGCAAGCTCGACCCGGTCGTGGGCCGCTCGCAGGAAATCGAGCGAGTGATGCAGATCCTGTCCCGGCGTACCAAGAACAACCCTGTGCTCATCGGTGAACCTGGCGTGGGCAAGACGGCGGTCGTCGAAGGCCTCGCGCAGAAGATCGCAAGTGACGAAGTCCCGGAGACCATTCGCGACAAGCAGCTCTACACCCTCGACCTTGCAGCACTCGTTGCCGGCAGCAAGTATCGCGGCGAGTTCGAGGAGCGCCTCAAGAAGGTCATGAAGGAGATCCGGGAGCGCGGGGACATCATCCTGTTCGTCGATGAGATGCACACGCTCGTGGGTGCCGGCGCAGCAGAAGGCGCGATCGATGCCGCCAGCATCATCAAGCCTGCGCTGGCACGCGGCGAACTTCAGACCATCGGCGCTACCACGCTCGACGAGTATCGCAAGTACGTGGAGAAGGATCCGGCCCTCGAGCGGCGTTTCCAGCCAATCGTCGTCGGCGAGCCTACCGTGGAGGAGACCAAGGAGATTCTGCGCGGCCTGCGCGACCGCTACGAAGCGCATCACCGCGTCTCCATCACGGACGCGGCCGTGGATGCTGCCGCGACACTTGCCGATCGCTACATCTCAGACCGCTTCTTGCCCGACAAGGCTATTGACCTCATTGATGAGGCCGGCAGCAAGATGCGCATCAAGATGATGACCGCACCTCCGGGCATACGTGAGGTTGAAGAGCGCCTCAAGCGTGTTCGCCACGAGAAGGAAGCCGCCATCGAGGCGCAGGAGTTCGAGAAGGCGGCTGGTCTCCGTGACAATGAGAAGCAGGTGCTTGCCGAGAAGCGCAGCATGGAAGAGGAGTGGCTCAAGCCCGACAACACCCGTGTCGTTGAGGTGACCGAGCATGAGATCGCTGAGGTTGTCTCGATGTGGACCGGGATACCGGTCTCAAGCCTCACCGAAGAGGAGACCCAGAAGCTGCTCCGTATGGAAGGCAGCATTCATGAGCGCATCGTCGGTCAGGACGAGGCCGTTACCTCGGTGAGCAAAGCGATCCGTCGCGCTCGCGCAGGGCTCAAGGACCCGAACCGTCCCTCGGGGTCGTTCATCTTCCTCGGACCTTCAGGTGTCGGTAAGACCGAACTTGCCAAGGCGCTTGCGGAGTTCCTTTTCGGCAGTGAGGAAGCACTCATTTCGCTCGACATGTCTGAGTACATGGAGAAGCACACGGTGTCTCGCCTTGTCGGTTCGCCCCCCGGCTACGTCGGCTTTGACGAGGGTGGACAGCTTACCGAGCTCGTCAGAAGGAAGCCGTATTCGGTCATCCTGTTCGACGAGATCGAGAAGGCGCATCCGGATGTCTTCAACATCTTGCTTCAGATACTCGAGGAAGGCCGCCTCACCGACGCACAGGGCCGCAAGGTCGACTTCAAGAACGCTATCGTCATCATGACCAGCAACATCGGTGCGCGCGATATCGTGAAGGGCAAGAGCATCGGCTTCTCGATGCAGGATGCCGGCGCGATGCCGTACGAGACGCTCAAGGAGCGGGTCACCGGTGAGCTCAAGCGGATGTTCCGGCCCGAGTTCCTCAACCGTGTCGATGAGGTCATCGTCTTCCACGACCTCACGCATGACGAGATCCAGTCCATTGTTGACATCATGGTCGCCCGGTTGCGGGACCAGCTTGTCGCGCAGGGAGTCGGCATCACCGTCTCGCCCGAGGCTCGTGAGCTGCTCGCGAAGGCCGGCTTCGACTCGACACTTGGGGCGCGACCGCTTCGTCGCGCCATTCAACGGCTGGTCGAAGACCCGCGCTCGGAGCAACTGTTGTCGGGCGAATGGGGCCCCGGCGACGTGGTCGAACTCGTGGTGGACGGAGACCAGCTGGTGTTCAAGAAGGGCAAGGGTCCGGTGGTGGTTCCTGTCGCTGCGCCAGCCGTCTCCAAGCCGAAGGCCACGATGCCGCCCCGCGGCGCGTCATCATCCTCACGCGGGCCTGCGGCCGGCGGCGCTGCAGAGTAGCGGGTATGGCGAAGCCGCGGACGGGATGGCGCTGCCAGCAGTGCGGGCACGCCGCACCGAAATGGCTTGGACGCTGTCCCGAATGCGGGGAGTTCGGCACGTACGTCGAGGAGGTCGTATCCTCGGCTTCGCATGCTGCTTCCGCGGCCGTGGCGCGTAAGCCGGTTCGGCTGGGCGACGTCGTTGCGTCAGGCGCTTCGCGGACGCCGACGGGTCTGTCTGAGTTCGATCGTGTGCTCGGCGGTGGCCTCGTGCGCGGCTCGCTCGTACTGCTTGCGGGTGAGCCTGGAATCGGCAAGTCGACGCTGCTACTACAAGCGGCTGCCTCGCTTTCGCGGGGTGGCTCCTCTGTGCTCTATGTGTGCGGAGAGGAATCGGCCGAGCAGGTCAAGCTTCGTGCCGAGCGGATCGGCGCTGCGGATGCCATCATGTTGTTGCCCGAGGTCGACGCTGGTGCGATCGAAGCTACCGCGCTTGCCGAGCGACCCGACGTGCTCATCGTGGACTCTGTCCAGACGATGGTGGACCCGACCTTGGACGGCGTTGCGGGAAGCGTGGGCCAGGTCAGGGCATGTGCGGCGCGCCTGATGCGACTCGCGAAGAGCGAAGGCATGACGGTCATTGTCGTCGGGCATGTGACCAAGGAAGGCACCGTTGCCGGTCCACGCGTCCTCGAGCACACCGTGGACGTCGTGCTCTCGTTCGAGGGCGACCGCGATCACGTCTTCCGCATCGTGAGGGCCGCGAAGAACCGTTTCGGCTCAGTAAGCGAGATCGGGGTCTTCGAAATGGCCGAGGCGGGGCTCGAAGGTGTCTCGAACCCGTCTGCAGTTCTGCTGGCTGGCCGGGCGACCGACGTGCCAGGTTCTTGCGTGCTGGCGACCGTCGAAGGAACGCGACCGCTCTTGGTCGAAGTCCAGGCGCTGGTGACCCCCACGTATCTTCAGATGCCCCGACGTCTCGCAGTGGGCGTGGATACGGCTCGAGTGCTCCAGGCGCTCGCCGTGCTTGAGCGTCGGGCCGGGTTGTCGTTCGGTCAGCATGACGTGTACGTCTCTGTGGCCGGCGGCGTCAAGATCGCGGAGCCTGCGGTGGACCTCGCACTGGCGTTCGCGCTCTCATCGGCTCGACTCGACCACGCGCTTCCTGCCGGAACGGTCGCATTCGGCGAGATTGGACTCACCGGCGAGGTCCGAGGCGTTCGTCAGACACAGCCCCGGCTTGCCGAGGCGGCTCGCATGGG
The DNA here is from genome assembly GCA_964527045.1 of uncultured Coriobacteriaceae bacterium. Lineage (GTDB taxonomy): Bacteria > Actinomycetota > Coriobacteriia > Anaerosomatales > Anaerosomataceae > UBA2286. The sequence continues at coordinate 13,197 of CAZGNF010000031.1, forward strand.
TCTCGGGCCGGTGTTCATTGCCGCTCCGTCGGGCGGCGCGCGGGTGCCCGCCGGTTCCCGTGCCATCACGTCAGTGCGCGAGATAGCGGAGATCATCGGCAGCTAGACGCCCACCGGTGGCGGGTGTCAGTGCGTCGTGGCACAATCGGGGTGTGAATCGCCGCCACGTAGCGACGTCTCGAGGGGATACCGATGGACGCCAAATCAGATGACCTTCTGCTCGACGCCCTCTCGGCCGTTGCCCCGGGAACAATGCTTCGGGAGGGTCTTGAGCATGTGATTTCGGCACGAACGGGCGCGCTGATCGCCATTGGTGACGAAGACGGGGTCGAAGCGATCTGCAACGGCGGGTTCATCGTGAACGTGCCGTATACCCCTCAGCGGCTCTTCGAACTCGCTAAGATGGACGGCGCGATCATCCTCGATGAGGGTGCCAGTCACATCCTCAAGGCGAACGTGCACCTGGTCCCGGACTCGGCGCTCCCCACCGCAGAGACCGGTATGCGCCATCGCACGGCGGAGCGCGCAAGCAGGCAGACCAACGCGCTCGTCATCTCAATCTCCCAGCGTCGCGATGTCGTCAGCCTGTACCGAGGCGGTTCCAAGCTCATCCTGCAGGACATCGAAGTCGTGCTAGCAAAGGCCAATCAGGCCCTTCAGACGCTCCAGCGCTATCGCAGTAGTCTCGATGAAGTGGCTGCTCGACTCACTATGCTCGAGTTCGAGGGCGTGGCAACGCTCGGAGACGTCGCCAACGTGATCAGGCGTTCCGAGATGGTCTTGCGCGTGGCGCGAGACGTAGGAAGGCTTGTTGTCGAACTCGGTTCCGACGGGCGTCTCGTTCGGATGCAGGCCGAGGAACTTGTGGCCGGCGTCGAGGACGACTACGTGATGCTGCTGCGCGATTATCAGAAGGAGAGCACCGTCCGTAAGGGCGCGACGCTGCGGAATCGCATCGCGGCACTCACTCCCGAGCAGCTGCTCGACACGGCACTCATCGCTCAGACGCTTGGCTATCCCGCGTCGGTAGAGAGCACCGAGCTGCATGTGGAGCCCGCGGGTTTTCGCATGCTACGACACATTCCGATGCTGCCCGGAACGGTCATCAACCGACTCGTCGAGCGTTTCGGGACGCTCGTTGCGCTTCTTGCCGCATCCGAATCCCAGCTTGACGACGTCGATGGTGTCGGAGAACGTCGCGCCCGGGCGGTCCGCGAAGGTCTGCGTCGAATGCGTGAGCACGCCGCCATCTAGCAGTGCTGTGGTAGAATTCGCCCAAGATACCCGCTCGGGCAAACCTCCGGCTTCGGTCGGTCGCCTTCGACTCTAGGAGGTGAAGACGCCTAGACGGACCTCCGTCTCCATTGCGTCGAACACCATGATGATTCAGCTTGCACGGATGGTGCTGCTGACAGCTGGTGCGCTCGGTGGATTCGCCGTTTCCCGACTCGCTGACTGGTCGAACCAAACAGGCCTCTCGCCCCAACTCGTCATCTTCATTCTCATCATTCTTGGGGCCTCGATGGGATACCTCCTCGGCAGCATCATCGGTCGCGAACTCACCGAACAGTACCGTCGGATCGAGCAGCAGATTCACGACTTCGACACCACCGACCTGCTCTTGGGAGCTGTCGGGCTGGTGTTCGGCCTCGTTATCTCGTTTCTCATCTCCAGCCCACTCAGATTGCTCCAGCCGGCATGGCTTGGCTTCCTTGCGATCGTGCTGGTATACGGTCTTATCAGCTATGGCAGCACGCAGCTCTTCATGACGAAGCGCCGAGATGTCCAGCGACGGTTTGGCGGCACGCTCTCTAGGGCGGCGCTGCCTGAGTCCATCAAGTTCCTCGACACCAGCGCAGTGATCGATGGGCGTTTCCAGCAGCTGGTGGAGGCGGGAGTGTTGGAAGGCCCGCTTGCGGTTCCGCGTTTCGTGCTCGTGGAGCTGCAGACCCTAGCGGACTCCGCCGATGACCTGCGACGTGCGCGGGGGCGACGTGGACTCGACTTGCTTACGACGTTGTCTCTAGGGGTCAACGCCATTCAGGTGTTTGAGGCGGATTTTCCCGATACACCGGCGGTTGACGCGAAGCTGGTCAGACTTGCTACGTCCAGTGGCGGGGCCATTGTGACGGTGGACCACAACCTCACCCAGGTAGCCCGGGTCGAGGGCGCGCGGGTACTCAATATCAACGAGGTCGCGTCTGCGGTCCGACCACTCTTCATCCCTGGCGATACCATCCAGATCCTCGTCGTCAAGGCGGGGAAGGAGCCCGGGCAGGGAGTCGGCTACCTTGAGGACGGCACAATGGTCGTCATCGCCGACGGCAAGGAGGCAGTCGGTTCGGAGCGGGCGGTCGAGGTGACATCAGTGCTTCAGACGTCCGCAGGTCGCATGATCTTCGCGAAGCTGGCTGCGTGATGAGAGTTGCTGCGATAGTGGTGGCCGGCGGTGTAGGCGAGCGATTCGGTCGCGCGGGAGGCAAGCAGCTGGCGTCTGTTGTGGGCGCCCCTGTGCTTGCGCACACGCTTGCGGCTTTCGAGCGCGCCGCCAGTGTCGATGAGGTGATCGTCGTCGTTCACCCTGAGCGTGTGGGGGACTATGCGGCCCAGATAGCCGGGTTCGAGAAGGTCACCGGGATAGTGGCAGGCGGAGACACTCGACAGGCATCTGTCGCCGCCGGCCTCGAGGTTCTCCCTGGAAGCGCAGAGGTCGTTATCGTGCACGACGGTGCGCGACCGTTGGTGCCCTCGGAGATGATCGACGCCACTGTGGAGGCGCTCCATGAGTCTGGCGCCGACGGAGTGGTTCTCGGCCACCCATCGTATGACACGGTCAAGCGTGTAGATGCGGACGGGTTCGTCAAGGCCACCGAGGATCGCGCCATGTTGTGGGTTGCTCAGACGCCGCAGGCGTTCCGTTCGGCCACGCTACGGGCGGCGTATGCTGCTGCCGAGGAGTGTGGGTTCTTGGGAACCGACGACTCGTCGCTTGTTGAGCGTAATGGGGGCCGCGTCCTCATGCTTCTTGGTCCCAGAGACAATCTGAAGGTGACGGTTCCGGAGGACCTGCTCATCGTCGAGCGGGTTCTGGAAACGAGAGCGAGGGAATCGTGAGCGATCTCCGCATCGGGATCGGGTACGACGTGCATGCGTTCGTGGAAGGTCGTCCACTCGTGCTGGGTGGCGTCGTGGTCCCCGCCGAACGCGGGCTTCTCGGACACTCGGATGCAGACGTGCTCGTGCACGCTGTCATGGATGCGATCATCGGTGCGATGCGCGAAGGCGACATCGGTCGGTTGTTCCCGGACGACGATGATGCGTACAAGGACATCAGCAGCATCGCGTTGCTGGAGAGGGTGTTCGCGCTTGCGGCTTCCCGCGGCTTTCGTATCGTCGATGTCGACAGCACGCTCGTGTTACAGGCGCCCAAGGTCGCACCGTATCGAGACCAGATGCGAGAGAACATGGCTCGAGCACTCGGACTTCCCGTGAACGCTGTTGGCGTCAAGGCGACCACGACCGAAGGTCTCGGCTTTGCGGGTCGCGAGGAAGGGGCGGCTGCGTACGCCGTCGCGCTGCTCGAACGGACCTGGGCGTGAGTGAAGGGGTTCGCGTTGTGCCCGCACGCGTGCGTGGCGCGCAGGTTGACACTCTTCTGCCGGGAAAGAGATAGTATTCGGGCTTCAGGACCTAACACGTACTGCCGAGGAGGCCGAGAACGCGATGTTCGCCCGTATGCGCGCGGACATAGTAGCCATCAAAGAGCGGGATCCGGCGTGCACGTCGACCCTCTCGGCGCTCACGAACTACCCGGGTCTGTGGGCCGTGTGGTGGCATCGGGTCACCCACCGGCTGCATAAGGC
>CAZGNF010000032.1:0-16985 GCA_964527045.1 uncultured Coriobacteriaceae bacterium
GGATACAACAGGAGGCCGCCCTTGAGGCGGCCTCCTGTTGTATCGCGGGTCCCCGGCGAGGACTGTCCGAGCGCCAGACCCTCCCGCCTGCTCGGCCCCTCGCGGCGCCTACGCCTTCGGCTGCCACTTGCAGCGGACAGGGGACTCGATCTCCCCGGTCTTCTTGAGCGCTGCCATCGCCTTGTCGACGTCTTTGCGATCCAGGCCTGTCATCTCGCATACGGCGCCGGCGTTCACGGGTTCGCCAGCGGCGCGCATGGCGTCAAGAACCGTCTTCTCGGTGTCTTCCAATGCTGCCTCCCTGAGTCGATGTGTCGGGTGCAGAGAAGATACCGCAGTCTAGAGATGTCCAAGCAGCACATTGTCCTAATGGACTAACGGACACATGCCGATGATAAACGGTAGAAGAAGCCGTTTAGCCAACATATGGAACCGCTCGCCAAGGTCGTTCAGGCGACCTCCACGAACGGATTGCCGAAAGCGGTGATCATCGTGAGCGTGACGTCCGTGCTACTCCTTGGTACTCGTAGGTCGACGCTGGAGCCGCTCGCGCTGGCTCTGACGACTGGACGGCGTTTCTCGGTGGTGGGAATCGAGACCGACAGCGCCGCGTTCTGGGCCATTGCAGTCAAGTGCGCCGCCGACATCGCTGTTGTCGAAGCTGCAGCGGTTGAACCCTCATCTGTTCGAGAGCTGCTGACCATCTGTCCCGGGATGCGAATCATGGTCGTCGGGGACCCCGCCGATCAGCGCTCGATCGACCTCGTGATCGCTGGCGCGGACGGCTTCTTCCCGCGGAGTTCGTCACCGGAAATGATCGCCGAGGCCGTGCTGATGCTCAGTGAGTCTGGCGTTCTTCTGCCGTCGCCGCTCTCGCGGGTCGTGCTCGATCGCCTGCGGCATCTTGAGGCTCGCTACGGCGCCGTCGGCATTGAGCGCCCGAAGCTTGGGAAGCGCGAGGCGCTCGTCTTGCGCATGCTTGCCACGGGAGCGACCAATCGTGAGATTGCGCGGTTGCTCGATGTCTCAGTGAGCACGGTCAAGAACCAGGTGGCCGCCATCTTCCGCAAGCTCGGTGCCTCGAACCGCAGTGAGGCAGTCGCCCTCGCATTCCGGCTCGGAATGACCGAGGAGCCGGAGAATAGCTAGAGACCCCATCGTCCATCGAGTGTAAGCGGCATTGTCCATTCGGCCTATTGAGTTGTGCCGTTCGTCGCGGCGTACTGTTCACGACGTTTCGCCCCCGAAGCGTTCCGCCGGCCCGGCAGTCGAGGGGACACCATGGTCAGCAAGGATGTATCCGTTATCCGCCTTGCGGATGCGGACGTCGACGACACAGAGAGCGTGCGAGCGCTCCTTGCTGACGCGCTCGCTGAGCCCACGCCGCGGGTGCTCGCCGATCTTACCGGACTCACCGGGCTTCGCGGGCCGCTGATCGCGGCTATCATCATCGCCTCAAGTGAGCTCACCGGCGACGCCCGCTTCGCGGTGTACGCTCCCGAGGATGTCTTTCGGCAGATGCAGGATTGGAAGATCTCGGAAGCACTGCGGTGCTTCGACGACTGGGACCGCGCGACCGAGTATCTGTGCGGAGACGCCGGCTAGCCGACCTCATCACTACCCCTGGACGCATCCGGTACAATCGGGAGGTCCTGGTTCCGGCAACCCGGGGGTTACCCATGCGCATTCTGGTCATCGGCGGCGGCGGTCGAGAGCACGCCATCGTTTCCGCACTGTCTCGCTCGGCGCACAAGCCCGAGCTCTTCTGTACGCCCGGCAATGGCGGCACGGCCGAGTTGGCCACCAACGTTGCGATCGACATCGAGGATCCGGCGACGATCGTCGCGTGGGTTGAGGCGAACCCGGTCGACCTCGTCGTGGTCGGTCCCGAGGTGCCGCTTGTGGTCGGCCTCGCGAACCTGCTCGCGGCTGCTGGCGTTCCGTGTTTTGGCCCCAAAGCCGCCGGCGCCGAGATCGAGGGCTCGAAGATCTTCGCGAAGGACCTCATGGATCGTCACGGCATCCCCACGGGGAAGGCCGAGGCATTCGACACCAAGGAAGATGCTCTGAAGTATCTCGAGGAGCAGGGCACGCCGATCGTCGTGAAGGCCGATGGACTTGCAGCGGGCAAGGGCGTGACCGTCGCCATGGACATGGAGGCCGCACAAAACGCCGTCAAAGCATGCTTCGAGGGCGAGTTCGGCGAGGCCGGTGAAGTCGTGGTCATCGAGGAGTACCTTGAAGGTCCCGAGTGCTCGCTCCTCGCGTTCACGGACGGGCAGACCGTCCTTCCCATGCTGCCGGCACAGGATCACAAGCGCGCGTACGATGGCGATGCCGGCCCCAACACCGGCGGCATGGGCGTCTACACGCCGGTTCCCGCTGTCGACGAGGCAACACTCGCCGAGATGGTCGCGATCCTGGAGCGCACGGTCGCCGGGATGGCCTCGGAAGATATCGATTTCCGCGGCGTGCTGTACGGAGGCTTCATCTTCACCGCCGAGGGCCCGAAGGTCCTCGAGTTCAACGCGCGCTTCGGTGACCCCGAGACCCAGGTCGTGCTTCCGCTCCTCAAGACCGACCTGGTTGACGTTATGTTCGCCACCGCCGAGAAGCGCCTCTCGGAGATCACGCTTGAGTGGAGCGACGACGCGGCTGTCTCGGTCGTGCTCGCATCGGGCGGCTATCCGGGCTCGTACACCAAGGAGATCCCGATCGATGGTGTAGACGAGGCCAACGAGGTTTCGGGCGTGACCGTCTTCCACGCAGGCACGATGCTCAAGGATGGTGCGCTCGTCACCAACGGGGGGCGCGTCCTCAACGTGACCGCCGTCGCACCGACGATGGCCGAGGCCCGCACGCGTGCCTATGAGGCGGTCGACATGATCAACTTCCTGGGTATGGAGTATCGGACCGACATCGGACTCAAGGCGCTTCAGGCGCTTGGGGAGGCATAGGCTTGCTGACTGAACGGGTGCTGTCGCGCGCGGTCGAGATCGCGCAGGGTTCGTACTTCTCGACCGATCCCAAGCCGGTGGGCGGGCTGCCAGGTCCGGTCGAAGGCCGTCCCTACATGCTCTATGCGCACGTGCCGTTCTGCGAACGGCTCTGCCCGTACTGCTCGTTCAACCGCTTCCCGTTCCGCGAGGATCCTGCGCGTCGCTACTTCAAGAACCTGCGCGACGAGATGCGGATGATCGCCGAGAAGGGCTACGACTTCCCTGCGCTCTACATCGGCGGCGGTACGCCGACGATCCTCATCGATGAGCTCTGCGAGACCATCGATCTCGCCCGTGAGCTCTTCAACATCCGTGAGGTCTCCACCGAGACGAACCCGAACCACCTCATCCCTGAGATCCTCGAGCCGCTCAAGGACCGCGTCCAGCGCTTCTCGGTGGGTGTGCAGTCCTTCGACGACGGTCTCCTGAAGCAGATGGACCGCTTCGACAAGTACGGCTCAGGTGCCGAGATTCTGGAACGCATCCAGTCCATCAACGGCTTCTTCCACTCGCTCAACGTGGACATGATCTTCAACTTCCCGAGCCAGACCGAGGCACATCTCCTCAAAGACATCGAGATGCTCAAGGCGAGCGGCTGCAACCAGACGACCTTCTACCCGCTCATGGCGTCGCGTTCCGTGGCGACCGCGCTCAAGCGCACCGTCGGCATGGTCGACTATGGCCGAGAAGCCCGCTACTACGAGATCCTCTCGCGCGAGCTCTCGGACACCTTCGAACACGCGACAGCGTGGACGTTCTCGCGCACGGGTGGCGGCATGATCGACGAGTACATCGTGGATTACGAAGAGTACGTGGGCGTCGGCTCGGGTGCGTTCTCCTACCTCGGCGGGAAGATCTTCGTGAACACGTTCTCGCTTCGCAAGTATGGCGATGCGATCGAGGCGGGGCACCAGTCGGTCTCGCTGGGGTGCAAGCGCTCTACGCTCAAAGACCGCATGCGGTACCGCTTCCTCATGGACCTCTTCGGCCTGAAGCTCGACAAGCGCGAGTTCGCCGCTGAGTTTGGCGTCACGCCCGAGCGCGGCCTGTTCCCCGAAGTTAGCTTCTTCCGCCTGGCAGGCGCATTCGCCACCGACACCGCCGAGGAGTTCACGCTCACCCCGAAAGGTCGGTACCTCACGGTCGCCATGATGCGGCAGATGTTCGCGAACCTGAACAGCCTGCGTGACTCTGCCAGGGCAGGGCTTCCCGAGGACGAGCGCCAGCTGCTCTTCGGCGATGGCGCCCCTGCATGCGCGGACGCGGCGTGCGCGGTCGCCGAGGCAACGGACAAGCCGCTTCCCTAGAGGCAGGGGGCGGTTTGCCGAGGAGTGCGTGCTCCGCTACCATTCGGAGCATTCAATCTCACTGCCTCTTGGGGGAATCCGATGACCCGCATGACCAAGCTCGTCGCGCTGGCACTCGCAGGCGTTCTGCTCTTCGCCCTTGCCGGATGCGGCGATCAGACCAAGGATGCGAACGCCGCGATCGCTGCGGCTAACGAGCAGTCGGAGAAGTACACCGCGCTCGACAATGAGATATCGACGCTCATGGACCAGGCAATGGCCGTCGACATGACCGCGGATGGTGTGAAGCCCGGCATCGAGGCGTTCAATCAGGCCAGCGCCAAGTTCGAAGAGCGCAAGGCCGTCATCGCCGCTATCAAGGCTGAGTTCGAGAAGATAGCCGGCTACGACGTGAGCGAAGAGACTAAGACGTACGCCTCCCAGCAGGTCGAGATCGCCACGTTACTCGGCCAGATGGACGACCTGGGTCTTGAGCTCATCGCCTCCACGAAGGCGCTGTACGAGCTCGTCGAGTCGGGCAGCCAGGACGGCGCCAAAGCCGAGGAGTACTCGAAGGCGATCGATACCACATCGGCGAAGCTCACCGAGATCGACGCACAGGTCACCGAGAAGCAGGCCGCCTCGGACAAGTACTTCATCGACGCCGGGCTCGGTCAGTAGCAGCGCTCGAAAGGGGCAGTCATGGAAGGCACGCCGCTCGTAGGGATCATCATGGGTAGCACGTCGGACATGGCTGTGATGGAAGAGTGCGGCAAGCAGCTCGAGGCGCTTGGGGTCCCGTTCGAGCTTCTGGTCGCGTCGGCGCACCGGCAGCCGGCCAAGGTGCACGACTGGGCTGCATCCGCCGCCGATCGCGGCATCAAGGTCATCGTGGCGGCCGCCGGCAAGGCCGCGCATCTCGGCGGTGTCGTAGCTGCGTACACGCCGCTCCCGGTCATCACCGTGCCGATGAAGACGAGCGACCTCGGCGGTCTCGACTCGCTGCTCTCGATGGTGCAGATGCCCACCGGCGTGCCGGTCGCGTGCGTCGCCATCAACGGCGCCAAGAACGCCGCCATTCTCGCCACACAGATCCTCGGCACGAGCATGCCGGAGTACCGCGACGCGATCGCCGGGTACAAGCGGGAGCTGGCCGAGGGGTAAGCTACTCGGGGCCCGAGCCTATTGCCAGCGCGATTGCCTCGCGCACGATCGGCTTGAGCACCGTCTCGCCGCCCAGCACCCGCGGCTTGCCCACAGTTGCCGCGTTCTGAAGCAGCAGCGTGGCCACGTCGGCATCCAGCCAGCCAGCCGGCGTGAGCAGAAGCACCGTGCCCAGCTGCGCGCTCATCACGCCGCCCGCAAGCGCATCCGGGAAGTTCGCGCCGGTCGCCACACCTGGTCCCGCCATCGTGAGGCCACAGTTCGCCAACCCGTACTTCGCGATCTCGAAGCCGGTGTCGTACCGGCTATAGCCTGCTAGTCGCGTGACCCTGCCCTCGCCGAGCATAGCTTCGATGTCTGCCTCGGTGGACGTGCTCACTGCCGAGGCGCTCCCAAGGACGAGTGCGCTCTCGGCGCCGATCGCCTTGATTGCCGCCGAGGCCTCGCTGGAGAGCATGTCGGGGCGCGTGAGGATGATCGGCCAGATGGAACTGGCCGCAAGGGGTGATGCTGCGAGCGCATCCGGGAAGTTCGTGCCTGTGGTGACAAAGACGGTGCCCGTGTACCCGCCGGGCCTGTTGAGTCGCCGCACTGCTTCTTTAGCGATTGCGCTTGAAGTGGCGTAGCGATCGGTACCGGCCACCCGCGTCGCGGCGACGCTCGGAAGCGCATCAAGTGCCGAGAACACGCTTGCCGAGACGGCCGGCGTCCCGCCGACCACGATCGCTTCCGTCGCGCCGAGGCGCGCGATTTCCGACACCACGGACGCAGGCAGCGACGCGGACTTCGTGAGCAGCACCGGCCCGCCAACAGCACCCGCAAGCGCGGACGCGCCAAGCGCATCCGGCCAGTTCTCGCCGGAAGCGATGATGACCGTCTCGGCACTGCCGGTCGCGAATGCCGAGCGCGATGCAGCGACGGCGGTCTTGTAGCGGTCCGTGCCCTCGATGGGCTCGATGAAGCCCGCGTAGTCGATATTCTCGGTGATGCCGTTCAGACGATACGGGATGTACGGACTGGCTGCTGGCGAGGGGCCGGGGTAGATCTCGATGCGCATGCCGGTGCCGTCACCGGTGGTGGTGTCCACGACCGAGCCCATCTGGTACTCGTAGAACCGCGTGCGGTTGGTGTCGGGCACCCAGCCGCCAAAGATGACTGCGTGGTAGTTGTACGCCACGAGCGCATCGCCGGGCTGCAGCGCTTCTTTGGTGATCTGCGTCGCAGTCTGATTGAGCGTTCGCGTGGAGTAGCCGGGCTTGAAGGTGTTCCACGCCATCGACACGAAGCCCGAGCAGTCGGTGCGATAGCCGGCGCCGTACGAAACGACTCGTCCGTCGAGATCGCGGTAGGTCGTCTGGCTGTAAGGGATGTCCAGGTCCACCCAATGCTGGGCGCGCGCCATCACGAGCGAACGTGACATCGCGGCGAATGCAGGGGAGGCGGCGCCAAGCGCCATGACAAGCGTGAGGGCGACGACGGCCGAGAATCGAGCCGCCGGGCGCGGGCTGCGGAACATGGTACGACTCCTTCAGCGTCCGGGTGCTACCCCTAGAGTATCGGCCCGAATGCGTGAAAGCTGCAACCCGGTGTGACGCAGGGCACTATGCGAGTGGTGCAGGCGGAAGGAAGTCAGGTGCCGGCTCCGGCTCGTAGGCGGCCTGAACGGCGGCCTCGGTCACGGTCGGATTCGCGAGGTCGTATGCGTCTCGGGCATACGCGCCCCAGAGGTGACCGGTCCCGATCTGCATCGGGACGGTGAGCAGCAGCTGGATCGCGATGATGAGGAGCTCCGCTGGCAGCATCAGCATCAGTCCGACCGGCGGCGCGTCAGATGTTGTCGTGAAGAGCGACAAGCCAAACGCCGCGAACCAACCGCCCCACAGCACCAACGTGAATCCCATCATGGCCGCACCGAGCACCAGCGACCCACGTGCCGCGCGCCAGTACGCCGCCGAGTTCGCCTTCGCGCGGGCGTAGATTCCCTTGAAGTCGAAGCCGGCCTGGATGGTGTCGTAGAGCGCGACCTGCGTATATGCAGGCCACTGCACGAGTGTCATCGCGAGCGACAGCACGATCGTCACGATGGCCGAGATCACGACCAGTCCGATGAACGCCCCGGGTGAGCCAGACTCAACCGCTCCGATCGTGCCGAGCGCAACCGTGACGCCGACGATGAGCGAGAGCAGCACGCTCAACGGGAGGCTGTAGACGAAGCCGACGATCAACGCGAAGAAGCCGGTCTTGAGATGACCGCCGAAGTCGCTCCAGTCGGGAAGAGTCTCAGCGCGATTCCATGCGACGTCGCGAAGGTGCCGCTGCGAGTAGCCGAGGACCGCGACCGCGCCCACATACGGAATCATCGTGATGAGGGCACAGAGCCCCATCTTCTTGGCCCACGCCCGGTCGCTGAAGATCGCGCGTAACGCTTCACGGATGCTCACGGATGTCTCCTCGGCTCGGTGTCTCTTGAGCCATCGTAGCCGAGAAGCTCCTGGAGCGTCAGTAGCTCACCACGAGCGTGTCGGCGGTGGCCTGCACGGGATACGACTCCGCGACCGCGCCGGTGAACCAGACCTCTACCGCGTCGCCCTGTTTCAGGTCGGCTGCCGCGAACCGTCCCCAGCCATCCGCGCCTTTGAGTAGCACCTGGGTCTTGTCGACAATGGCGACCGAAGCCTTGTCGTAGTCGAGCCCCTCGCCTGGGGGTGCTTCCACAAGCAGCGTCCCGAGACCGCTCGCATCGAGCGTGATCGAGGTGATCGTGCCGCGGATCGACGGCTCAGTGTCAGGCGGCGACGGCATCAAGAAACACGCCGAGAGCAGGAGAGCCGCCGACACGAGCGATACGACCGTGATGATTCTCCGATGCATGGGTCCTCCCTGGAACGTGGGCGTGCCTCGGTATGACGATTCCCCCTTGTTCGAGGTTCTTCCAAGAAATCTTGAGAAAGGTGTTGACTAGTGTGGAGTTCACAGTATTATGAGTTGAGACTAGTGTGAAGTTAATAACACTACGAAGTACACAGAACGAGGAGGTGGCGCATATGACCGATGTAGGCGAGTCGATTGTCCGGAAGTTCCAGAAGGAGCTCAACTCGGGCACGGTTTCGCTGGTGTTGCTTGCCATCCTCGACCAGTCGAGCGAGGCGCTCTACGGCTATCAGATCGCGAAGCGTCTTGAGGGAGCCAGCGCGGACAGCGTGCCGGTCAAGCAGGGGACACTCTATCCCGTGCTCCGGCAGCTCGAAGCGCAGGGGTTGCTCGGCAGTACGGTCGAGCCATCGGTGGCAGGCCCGCCGCGCCGGTACTACACGATCACGGCGGCGGGACGGGAAGTGTTGGAGCAGTGGAAGGTGACGTGGTCGCGGACTCGCGACTTCGTGGACGGGACCCTGGAGGGAGGTCGTGGCTGAGATGATCGAACAGTATTTGGCCGAGTTGCGTATGGCGTTTGCCGGTGCGGATCCCGCGCTCGTGCAAGACGCGCTCTACGATGCCGAGGAGTACCTGCGCGCCGAGATGGCGGACAGCACTGATGAGGCGAGCTTCGCCGCCGCGGTCGAGCGCTACGGCTCGCCCGAGGAGGTCGCGCAGGCGTACCGCGAGACCGAAGTGACGGTAGCCAGGGCGTTGCAGGCGCCGGCGCCCAAGGCACCGAAGGGCACGGTGGGCGGCTTCTTCGGCGTGCTGGTCGACCCGCGTGCGTACGGATCGCTCTTCTACCTGTTCTTCGCGTTCGTGATGGGCATCGCGTACTTCACGTTCGTATCGGTGCTGCTGCCGCTCTCCGTCAGCCTCATCCCGGTGTTCGTGGGACTGCCGCTGCTCGTCGGGTTCTTCGCGGCGGTTCGCGCGATCTCGCTCGCCGAGGGCCGCGTCGTCGAGTCGATGCTCGGCGTTCGTATGCCGAGACGGCCGAGGATCGCGTACGTGAAGGGCGACTGGTTCTCGCGCGTGAAGTTCTGGTTCACCGACGGGCGCACGTGGACGACCCTGCTCTACATGGTGCTGCAGCTTCCGCTCGGCATGATCTACTTCACGCTTGGCGTCACGGCGATCACGGTGTCGACCGTTGGAGTCGTGTGGCCGATCGCCCAGCTGTTCACGGACTACCCGCTCATCCAGATGGGTGGCTACGGGTACGTGTTGCAGCCGTGGGCGACGCCGATTGCGATGCTCGGCGGATTGCTCGGCTTCGTCATCACGCTGCACCTGGTGCGGCTGATCGGAAAGGGGCACGCCATCTATGCGAAGGCGATGCTCGTGGGACGGTATTCGGATGCTCCGGAGCAGGCTGCGGCCTGACCGGTTCGAGGAGGGGTTCAAAGATGAGAGCGCGTTGGATGATCGGAGCTGCGGCCTTGATGGTCATAGCGATTGCAGCGACCGGATGTGTGCGAGTGGAGATGCCGGGAGGCACCTTCACGGAATCGAACGAGAGCGTGACGCTGCAGGGCGCCACGAAGGTGAATGCACGGATCAACATGGGTGCGGGCAAGCTGGATATCGCTTCGGCCGAAACCGACCTCATGAAGGCGCACTTCGGCTACAGCGAGGCCGGGTGGAAGCCGGAAGTCAGCTACGACGTGAACGGCTCCACCGGTGAGCTCTCGGTGCTTACGCCGAGCAGGCTGCGGTTGGATTTCACCAGGGACTTGCGGTACGAGTGGACGATCGGTCTTGCGCCTGACGTGCCGCTCGACCTCGCGGTGAATGTGGGCGCCGGCGAAGCGACGCTCGATCTCGCGGGACTCGATATCCGCAACCTGCAGGTAGACGTGGGTGCCGGAGACACGACCGTCGATCTTACCGGTGACTGGACGCACGACCTTCGCGGCGACATCAACACCGGTGCCGGCGCATTGAAGCTGCGTGTGCCCGAGAACGTCGGCGTGAGGATCGTGGGCTACCGGGACGGCGTCGGAGAGTACCTGGCCGACGGCTTCATGCAGGACGGCGACGCTCTGGTGAACCCGGCGTACGAGAACGCGACGGTGAAGTTCGATCTCACCCTGCGTCGCGGTGTCGGCGAAGTCGTGATCGAGATGGTCCCCTGATCGGGTCGGATGCCCGATGAGTGGTTGGCACAGACGTATCGAAAGGAAGTGTTCGGCAATGGAGATCTTCGGAGTCGCATTCGGCCTGAGCGTGGCCGTGTTCACGGTGGCGATCGCCCTGCTCTCACTGGCGCTGCCGGTGCTGTGGGTGTGGATGCTCATCGACTCTATCGCGCGTGAGGAGTGGGAGTACCCGGGTGGTACGCCTACCAGCAACAACCGTCTTGTGTGGGCGCTGCTCATCGCGTTCCTGCAGTTCCCGGCGGTGCTCTACTTCTTCATGGTGTACGGCAAGATCAAGCGCGGAACGGTCGCGCGCCCGGCATGGGCATACGCGCCGGTTCCGGTCGCACCTGCCGCCTAGGCAGGTGCACTGCGAAATCTCTCAGAGGCCGCCTCCGGGCGGCCTCTGTTCGTGCCGTCGCGTGTCTCATCGGCGCATTTCGTGGATAATCGTCCGCATCACGTGCATACACTGAGGAGGACACGCATGCCCCATCGCCCCTACGAGGACGTCCGCGTCGAAGGACACCTTATCGACTCCGGGATCATGTCCCAGATCATGGACACGATCGTCGCCCTCGACGGCGAGTTCGAGACGCTCACCTTCGATGTCGGCCGCACGAACGAGGACGCCTCCGTCGCCGAGATCCGCGTGAAGGGCCGCTCGCAGGAGCACCTTGAGGAGCTACTCGGTAGCGTGCAGCTCTTTGGCGTCGTGCCGGTGCATCCCGACGATGCGGTGCTTGCGCCCGTCCCCTGCGACGGCGTCTTCCCCGAAGGCTTCTACTCCACCACCAACCTCGAGACGGCGGTCCGCATCAGCAGTCGCTGGGTTCGGGTCGAGAATCCCGAGATGGACCTGGGCATTCGCGTTGATCCAGAAACCGGGACTGCCGAGACGGTCCCGATGGCTGACACCCGCGAGGGCGAGCTCTTCGTCGTCGGGCACGGCGGGCTGCGCGTCCAGCCGATCGAGCGCCCGCGCGCAGGTCAGGCGTTCGAGTTCATGAACTCTGCGGTCTCCTCGGAGAAGCCGAAGGCGCAGGTCGTGGCCGAGATCGCGCGCATGTTGCGGCAGGTGCGCGCCGCCGGCAAGGAAGTCATCGCCGTCGTCGGCCCCGCAGTCGTGCACACCGGCGCGGCCGGGCACCTGGCCCGACTCGTCGAGATGGGGTACGTGAGCGTGCTCTTCGGCGGCAACGCCGTGGCCACGCACGACATCGAATCCGCTCTCTACGGAACCTCGCTTGGCGTTTCGATCTCGGAGGGTATCCCGAAGGTGGGCGGGCACGAGCATCACCTGCGCGCAATCAACACCATCCGCCGTGTCGGCGGCATCAAGCAGGCCGTCGAGCAGGGCGTGCTCACCGAGGGTCTGATGTACACGCTCGTGAAGACCGGCACGCCGTACGTCCTCGCAGGCTCGATCCGCGACGACGGCCCGCTACCGGACGTCATCACTGACGCTGTCGAGGCGCAGCGAGCGATGCGGCCGTACTGTCGCACCGCCGGCGCGTGCATCATGCTCTCGACGATGCTGCACTCGATCGCCACCGGCAACATGCTGCCCGCGGCTGTCACCACGGTGTGCGTCGACATCAACCCCGCGGTCGTCACCAAGCTCTCCGACCGCGGCAGCTTCCAGACGATCGGCATCGTGACGGACGTGGGGCTCTTCCTCGGCCAGGTTGCTGACGACCTCGAGGCCACCACGTAGCACTTCGGCGCGGCACTTGCTTTCAAAAGGGGCGACCAACGAAGGAGCACCGCCATGAGCCTCATGCACGCACACCGCGAGAGTGTCGACGACACGCCGCTGATCGACAGAGAAGCACCCGCCCAATTCCAGACAGCAACCTTCTCGCTCGGTTGATTCTGGGGACCCGATGCCCGGTTCGGGCAGATTCCCGGCGTCATCCGTACGCGCGTCGGCTATGCGGGCGGCACGACGCCCGATCCTACGTATAAGACCATCGGCGACCACACCGAGACAGTCGAGATCGACTTCGACCCCGCCCGCGTGTCCTACGCGGACCTGCTCGACGTCTTCTGGTCGGCGCACCGTCCCACCAGCCGGCCGTTCTCGCGCCAATACATGTCCGCGATCCTCACGCATGATGAAGAGCAGCTTCGCAGTGCCGAGGAGAGTCGCGACCGCCTCAGCGCAGTCGTCGGCACTGTCTACACGCGCATCGTGCCGCTTGAGCGCTTCTATCTGGCCGAGGACTACCACCAGAAGTACCGTCTCAGGAACGCCTCCGCGCTCTTCCGCGAGATGCGTGGGTACTATCCCGATGCCGATGATTTCCGCGACTCGACAGCGGCGGCTCGCTTGAACGGGTACCTCGACGGCAACGGTACATGCAGCGAGCTGGAGGCCGAGATCGATAGCTATGGCCTAAGCATCGTGGGGGCAGAGCTCCTGCACAGCACGGTGTGCGGCCCAGCGCGACGCTAGGAGGCGTGTCCCGTGGATCGCGATGAACGCTCGGATGCAGAGTGGAGAACAACCCTTTCGCCCGAGGAGTATCACGTCTTGCGTGAGGCGGGCACGGAGCCGCCATTCTCGGGCGAGTACGTGGATCTTGACGAAGCGGGCATCTACCACTGTCGCGCGTGCGGCAACCCGCTCTTCGATTCAGCAACGAAGTATCACTCCGGTTGTGGCTGGCCAAGCTTCTTCGACCCGCTCGTTCCCGACGCAGTGACGGAGGTCGTCGACACGAGCCATGGCATGGTGCGCACCGAGATTCGTTGCGGACGATGCGGGTCTCATCTCGGTCACGTCTTTGAGGATGGGCCGGAACCGACAGGCACGCGCTACTGCATGAATTCGCTCGCGCTGAGCTTCGACGAGGGCGCTAAGGAAGAATAAGGGTGCGTTATCGCCCGTGCGGCGGCTAGACTATGAAGTAGTACGGCGCCTGTGACAGGGGATCCGATGCTTCAGGCCAGCGAGGTCATCGACCTCGTAATAGCAATCGTTCTGCTGCCGATCCTCGTTAGCAGCAGTCGTACTCCCTCGATACGCCGCCGGGGCCTGCTCTTCGTGGCGTACGCCAGCATCGTCGCGGCGTACGTCTTCACAATCGCCGAGGGATTCTTCTGGTACGACGTCATGAACCTCCTCGAGCATCTTTCGTACGCGGTTGCGGGCGTACTCGCGCTGACAGCGCTCGTTGACTACCGGCGACATTCGACATCGGGAGGCCCCCGATGATCGAGTGGGCGATTGTCGGCTTCGATGTGATCTCGCTCGTCACATTCGGCGTGGCAGTCGTGCTCATCCTGCGGGAACGGTTTGAGGAATTCGAACCCTACGCCCGCATCATCAGGGTCTTTCTGGCATTCGCGGTCTTCGTCTACGCATTCGTCGCCTTCTCCAACATCCTTGAACATGCGGGTATTACCGCAAAGCTCGACGAGTACGAGGACTACGTCGAGATCCTGTTCGTGCCGCTCATCGCGTACGCGATTTACTCGATGCATACGGCTCGTCTGTTCAGCGACATGCACCGGGCTGAACAGCTGCTGCGTGCCGAGCACGGACTGCTCACCGCCATCGTAGACACCAGCCCGACGGGCATCATGCTGGTGACGTCCTCGGGCTCGATCGCGTTCGCCAACGACACCGCGCGCGAGATGCTTTCACTCCAGCCAATCGCCGAGACAGGCTCGCTCGCAATGCCCCCTGACTTGAACTGCACCTCATCAGAGAGCGCATCGGCCCGTCCCCTCAATCTCGAGTCGCTGGCATTGGGCCAGACGTTTCGCGGCTCGGTGTGCATCGTCGAGGTCGATGACCGGAAGATCGCACTCTCCGTCTCGGCGAGTCCGCTTGGCGAAGGTGCTGAACCTGGCGACGCACGGGGAAGCGTGGTCTCATTCGTTGACGTCACGGAGCGCGAGCAGGCGCGGCAGATGCTACTCGATGCGCAGGCGCGCTACAGCCTCGATCTGGAGCGCACGGTCGACGAGCGCACCGTGGAGTTGCTGGCGGTCAATCGAGCACTGGAAACCGCCAACAAGGCAAAACGAGAGTTCGTTGCGAGCGTGAGCCACGAGTTCAAGACCCCCCTCAACGCCATCCAGGGATTCACCGGGCTGTTGTTGGATGGCGTTCCGGGTCCGGTGAACGCCGAGCAGTCCAAGCAGCTCGCGCTGGTGAGGGACTCGAGCGTCCAGCTGCTGGGACTTGTCGATCGGCTGCTCGAACTTGAGAAGATCGAGTCCGGCCATGCGGTAGTGACGTGGGCCCCGGTCGTGGTCAGCGATGTCGTGCAGCAGGTCGTCGATCTGATGGCGCTGCTCGCCACCGAACGCGGTGTCACGCTGATTGTCGACTCGGCAGATGAGGTGACCGCTGAGACGGACGAGGGGCTGCTCGGGCAGATCGTGCGCAATCTGGTTTCAAACGCGGTCAAGTTCACGCCCCCCGGCGGGACTGTGACGCTTCGGGTGGAGGCGCGCGACGGCAGTGTGAGTGTTTCGGTCGCCGACACGGGAATCGGCATCTCGCCAGCCGACCAGGCGAGGGTATTCGAGCCCTTCGCACAAGTGGACATGCCAGCACATCACAAGCCCGCCGGAACCGGGCTTGGACTTGCGATATGTCGAGAGTTGGCTGTGGCACTGAACGGTTCGATTTCGTTGAGCAGCGAGCTCGGTGAGGGCTCAACGTTCACCGTGACCATTCCGCAGGTACACGCAGCCGAGTAGCTATCTGGCGAGCGGCACGAGCGTCTCGTACCTCGCCACAGCCTCCCTGGCCTCTTCCCGAAGGATCCGCAGCGCCATCTCCACGGCAGGCCTGCCCCCGCTCCCTCGCCGGATCACCGCAAGCACGCGGCGGTTGATCTGCACATCGGTCGGGCTGAGACATACGACGCCCGGGTACTCGGCAAAGAATGCCAGTGGCGGCACCAGGGCGACACCGAGGCCCGCCTGGACGGAAGCGAGAATCACCTGGTAGTCGTTGCTGTGCAGGTCCACGCGTGCTTCGAACCCGGCTTCTCCAGCAACGCGCACCATGACGTCGAGGAACGGTGAACCATCGCGTCCGACGACCCAGTTATCATTCTTGAAGTCCGAGACCCGAACATCGCCATTCACGCGGGGGTCGGTCTCATGCACGGCGATGTAGAGCGGCTCGGTGAGGAGCAGGTGGCGTTCGATGCCAGGGTCGGGTCGCTCGGGCAGACGGTCGAATCCGTAGGTGAGGACTATGTCGAGGTCACCGGTCTTCAGCATCGGCAGGCTCTCCTCGGGCTCAAGGTCCACCATCGAGAGTGCCAGCAAGGGGTTCTCGGTACGGATCCGGGCAAGCGCGGGAACAAGCAGCGCCCGTGCGGCCGTGGGAAAGGCACAGGTGCGGAGTTGCCCGGCCACGCCTTCGGACACCGCCTCGAGGTCGGCCTCCGCTTCCTCCAGAACGGCAAGGACTTGCTCGGTATACGCCACGAGCTTCTCGCCGGCGTGAGTGAGCCTGACGCCACGACCCACCCGCTCCAGCAACGCGACGCCCGCCTCCCGCTCCAAGACAGCCAGTTGCTGCGATACGGCAGAGGGTGTGATGTAGAGCGCCTCGGCGGCAGCTGCGATGCTGCCTCGCGATGCCACTTCACGCAGGAGAGTCATGCGATGGACGTTTAACATTAAGTACATCTTACGTTATGCAATAGAAAGCGTGAATGGGATTTATGTATGAAGGAGCCGATAATGCTTAGTGAAGGCAGTCACAGCAAAAGAAGGAGCCTGCCATGTTTGCTGCACATCTCCAGGACAGCTTCAGCGAAGGCGTCATCTACCCCGGCCGTGCCATTGTGGCGCTTGGCCTGCTCGTTGTGCTCTCCGCTCTTCTGTCCTACATCTAGACGTTCCCCGCGTCTGGATGCCGGGTACCCCCTGCCCGGTGCGCACGTTACGGATCCGCCTGAGAACGACCGTAACGAAACCAACGACCGCCCGGCGCGAATGCCGGGCGGTCGTTGGTTTCGTGCTCTGTGACGGACGCGCGTTAGGCGTCGATCGGAACTCGGTTGTAGTAGTCCTCGGGGCGCTGCGGGCCGTCGAGCATGATGCCCTCCCCGCCGAACACCTTCACCTTCTTGCCTTCCATGTAGAACTCAACCGACTCGATGGTGCTGTACTGGGTCATCGTATAGACCACCTGCGCGAGACGCATGTCCATGGAAAGCGTGCCGCCACCATCGTCGAATTCCTTGGAGAGGTCGACGCGGATGGTGTTGCCGTCGAGTATCACGCCGAGCACCTTCGTGCCTTTCGGAATCTCGTTATGCAGCTTCAGCCCCTTGAGCTCCTCGGCAGAGGGGCCTTTGAGCAGCTCGAGCATGGCGGTCTTCGCGACTGCCTGTGAGTAGGGGACTTCGCGTGTGACGGCCATGACGCGATCTTCGTAGCCGAAGTACAGCTTCACCTTCATCGTCTTCACAGTCGAGTCGGGAGGGAGCGGGGGG
>CAZGNF010000033.1:0-8921 GCA_964527045.1 uncultured Coriobacteriaceae bacterium
CTTGAAGTAGTCGCCGAAGCTGAAGTTGCCGAGCATCTCGAAGAAGCTGTGGTGACGGCCTGTCGTGCCGATGATGTCGATATCGGTCGTGCGAGCGCACTTCTGGCAGGTCGTCGCTCGCGTGAAGCCAAGGTCGCGCAAGCCGAGGAAGACCGGCTTGAACTGCACCATACCGGCCGAGGTGAGCAGCAGCGACGGGTCGTCCGGAATCAGCGAGGATGAGGGAAGCCGGTGGCACCCTTTGCTCTCGAAGAAGGACAGGTAGCTTTCACGGATCTCGGCGGCCTTCACGCGGTCTCCTCGGGGTCTACAGTCTCGGGCTCACAATCGATCGCATCCGGGTCATCCTCGTCACACACGGGCTTCTTCTCTCGGAAGAAGGCCCCTTGCTCTGTGGTGAGCTTCGAATCGGTCAGCTTCTCGAAGTAGTACACGAACAGCCCCTTGCCGATAGCGGCGACGGGAATCGCAAGCAACAGGCCGACGAAGCCGGCAAGCGTGCTGCCAACGAGCAGCGAGAATATCACGAGCAGCGGATGCAGGTCGACCTGCTCGGACATGACGCGGGGCGTGATGAACATGTCGGTTATCTGCTGTGTGGCGGCGATCCATGCGACGGCCCAGAGCGCGAGCCACGGGTTCACGAACGCCGCAGCGATGGCCGTGACGATCTCGGCGATGATGGGGCCGAACCACGGGATGATGTTGAGGACGCCAGCGAGCAGGCCAAGGACGAGCGCATAGGGAACGCCCATGATCGAGAGCCCGATAGCGACGAGAACGGCCGTGGATGCCGAGACGACGAGCTGACCCTTGAGGTAGCCGCCTAAGACGTTGGAAACCTTGGCCGAGAGGACCGATGCCTCCTCTTTGCGACGCGGGCCCGCCAGGAGCACGACTTCACGCTTGATCGCATCGAAGTCCTTGAGCATCCAGAATCCCACCACAAGAGCGAGGAACGAGTTGAACAGGAGGGCGACAGCGCCGCTCCCCACCGAGAAGACCGTGCTCGCGAGCGCGCTCGACCACGCCATGACGCGAGTCGCGATACTGTCGCGGAAGTTCAGCAGCGCATCGTTGACCCACGCCGGCAGCGTGACCGCGTTGTACTGCTGCTGCAGCTGCTGCCACAACGCGAACGCCTTATCGTAGTACCCCGGGAACGCAAGCAGGAACTGGCGTATCTGATCCGTGAGCGGCGGGACGATGAAGAGACCCGCGATCACGAGCCCGGCCACCGCGACCAGATAGCACAGGCCGACCGCCAGCCCACGCTTGAGTCCTCGTCGCTCGAGTGCTGCCACTGGCGCACGGAACACGTAGACGATGACTACCGCGAGCACGAACGGCACGAGCGCCGGTGCCACCTTGAGCAGCGCGAAGAACGCCGCGATCACGAGTATCAAGACACCGACAAGCGCCCACGCGACAATCGCGAGACGACGCCAGCGATCCTCTCGAGCTCGTGCGTCGGGCATGGCTAGACCTCCTCTGAGACGAGGTTCTCACGCAACACGCGCAGCGTCTTGCGAAGCAGGCGGGACACCTGCATCTGCGATATCTCGAGCTGCGTCGCTATCTCCGTCTGCGTCAGCCCCTGGAAGAAGCGCAGGTACAAGACCTGCTGTTCCATGGGCGTCAGATGCTTCAAAGCCTTCGCAAGCGTCGTACGGTCATCGACGATCGCCATGAGCTGATCGTCCTTGCCGATGTACTCGAGGATGCTGAACGAGTCGCTTCCGTCGTTGTTGCGATCACTCTCAAGCGAGACGAAATTGTATGCCTCGGATGTCTCCATCGCCTCGAGCACTTCCTCGGAGGTGACCCCGAGATACTCGGCTATCTCGGCGATGGTGGGTGACCGCTGAATCTGCTGCGTAAGCTGGTCCACCGCCTGGTTCACGCGAAACGACAGTTCCTGCAACCTACGGGGAACCTTGATGGCCCAGCCTTTGTCGCGGAAGTACCGCTTGAGCTCGCCGACGATGGTTGGCGTCGCATAGGTGGTGAACTCGACGTCGCGCCCGGTGTCGAAACGATCGATGGCCTTGATAAGTCCGATCGTCCCCACCTGGATGAGATCATCGATCGGCTCACCGCGATTGCGGAAGCGGCTGGCCAGGTACTTCACAAGATTGAGGTACATCGTGATGAGCTCGTCACGAGACTCTTCGTCGCCAAACTCGCGGTAGTGCGCGAACAGGTCGCGCGTCCGCTGTTTGTCCCAGACGAGTCGACGTCCGGGCTTCTTTGGGACTCGAGGCACAGCTACCCCTCCAATGGGGCGCCGAGGCGCTTGACGAGATTGAGCGTGCAGATGCCGCTCGACCGGCTGATCTCGAACTCGTCACACACGGACTCGAGTATGAATGCCGCGTAGCGGTCTTCGGGCTCAGACTCCTGAGCCTCGTTCGAATCCGGGAACGGTCCCACCTCGATCGTGAGCGTCGGACCATCGATCACGAACGCAAACGTGATCTCGCCGTCGCACGCCACGTGCGTGCACGCATAGACGAACGCTTCTTCCGCGGCCATACGAACATCGTCGACCTCGTCATAGGACATGCCGATGCGGCTTGCAAGCTCTGCAGCGGTCAGCCGCGCCGTCTTGGCGTACTCGCTGCGAGCCGGAACGGTCAGTGCGATACGATCTGAAGCCATCGGGGTTCCTCCGGGTCTGTGGTGGATCCGACGCTCACGACCTGCGAGCGCGGGAGAAGGACCGGGCAATACGTCCGCCGAGACCTGCAAGTGCCTCGACCGGCGTGCGGATGACGTCGGTCGCAGAGCTGACCGCACCCGAGACCTCTTCGATATCGGTGACGATGCCGTCAACGCGCAGCAGCTCCGCGTTGAGTGCATCAAGCGTGACATCGGCCTTCTCGAGCAACGGGATCGCGCGCTCGCGAATCTCGGCCAGTGTCTGCTGTGTCTCGCGCAGCGCGGTCACGAAGCTGATGATCGCGTAGATGCCGCCGCCCGCAAGCACGATACCCAGCACGATGAGGATGATCTCGAGCACCGAGCGAAGCTCCATAACTGGCCCTCCGGAGACGCAGGGACGTGTCGGTCAAGTGTAGCAAAGCGCGTACCCCTGCGCTGTGTGAGAAGCGGCTGGCTTCGCTTGCTCACTCGCCGCCGGGACGGTAGAACCGACGCCCTTGAAGGCCGTCGGGCAGATACTGCTGCTCGACATCGGCACCCGGGTGGTCGTGTGGATACTTGTAAGCGGGATACGCGTCAGCACCGGGGCGTCGACGGTCCCTCAGATGATCCGGCACCGTGCGTGCCGGCCCTTCGCGAACCTCAGCCAGCGCCTCGTCGATTGCGACGTACGCGGCATTCGACTTGGGGGCACGCGCCAGGTAGACCACGGCATGCGCAAGGTTGATCCTACATTCGGGCCAACCGATGAATTCCGCAGCCTTCACGGCCACATGGGCGATGAGCAGCGCTTGCGGATCTGCCATGCCGACATCCTCGGATGCGAAGATCAGCATTCGTCGCGCGATGAACTTGGGGTCTTCTCCCCCGTCGATCATGCGGGCGAGCCAGTACACGGCCGCATCAACGTCGCTCCCACGCATGGACTTGATGAACGCCGAGATGATGTCGTAATGCGAGTCTCCGCTCTTGTCATACGTGAGCTGCCGGGTCTGAGTCGCCTCGGCGACATGCTGGAGTGCGACATGTCGAACACCATCGCTGTCTGCCGGGGCTACGCTTGCCGCAAGTTCGAGCGACGTCAGAGCCGAGCGAGCGTCGCCGCCCGCGCTCAGCACGATGCGGTCCTCGGCATCTGCCGAGAGCACGACAGTACCCCCGAGCCCACGGTCGCCGTCGGCAAGGGCCTGGTGGACGATTTCGCGGACGTCTTCATCCGAGAGCGACCGCAAGAGGATCACACGCGACCTGCTGATAAGCGGCGCGTTGACCTCGAAGAACGGGTTCTCGGTGGTGGCACCGATAAGCGTGATGAGACGATCCTCGACCGCATGGAGCAGTGCGTCCTGTTGCGACTTGTTGAAACGGTGGATCTCATCGATGAACACGATGGTCCGGCGCCCTGACTGGCCCAGGCGGTCTCTTGCGGCATCGATCGCGGCACGTACGTCCTTGACTCCGGAGTTGACCGCCGAGAGTTCGGTGAAGTGCGAGCTGGTGACGCCAGCGATGATCCGAGCGAGGCTTGTCTTGCCGCAGCCTGCGGGACCGTACAGGATCACCGAAGAGAGCGCGTCGAGTTCGATCGCGCTTCGCAGGACCGTCCCAGGTCCTACGGCCTCCCCTTGCCCGACGAACTCGTCGAGCGTACGCGGACGCATGCGGGCAGCAAGCGGCGCGCTTCGTTCGAGGGATCGGTCTGCGGCGTCAGAGAAGAGGTCGTCCATGGCTACTCGGTGGCGCGAAGTACCTCTCGGCTGATGATCTCGCGATCGACATAGCCCATGAACCGCCAGGTGATGAACCCGTTGCCGTCCACCAGGAGGATGTACGGCGGACGCGCGACGCCAAGGTCGCCCGCAAGAGCGGCACTGAGCTGAGCACCCTCCGTGGCAACCCCGGCCTTGGTGGCGCCAAGGTCGAAGGTGACGAGATCGATGAGACCCCGGTTCTCCTGCATGACGGCATCAAGCTCTGCGCGAATCGTCTTCGACTCAGGCAGCGTGCTGTCGTAGAAGTAGATAGCCATCGGGCGCTTCGCATCGAGCTTGGACTGAATCGCCGACGGCACCGCGGTGGATTCGATCGCGGGGAACGGCTCCAGATTCACGTTCTCGATCGGAGAACGATCGTTGCTCTCGACCGGCGGCGCAGCCACAACAGGAGCATCTGCAACAGGAGCATCAGCGGCTGGCGTGGCGGCATCTTCCGCACCGCCGCAGCCTGCAAGGGCGAGAGCCAGAAGTGCTACGACGAGTACTACGACGATCTTGCGCATCTCCCCATCCTCCACTCAATGGCAACCGACGAACCCCGCCTCGCGTGCTCCAGCGCGGTGAACCTGCCTCAGCAGGTGGGTGCCCGCAGATCGACTTCCTGCTTCCCCGCTAGGGGATACCATTCCGTCGACCAATGATAGAGCTCCCGGTAAAGAAGTGTTGGTTCGACCGTTAGTGCCGAAGCATCGCAAGGCGAAGCCGGAATCATCGTAGCATCAGCTGCACTGTGCCGCTACAGCGACGACTCGACGCCAGCCTCTCGCAGGTTGTTGGTAAGACGTATGTGCAGCCAGAGATACCCGGCCGCAAGAGCAATGCCTCCGCCTCCCGCGAGTACCGCGACGAGCGTGTCTGCCCGGCGACTCCACACGGTGATACCGGTCAGAGCCAGCACAGTCACCAGACCGATTGCGCGAGTCCATAGACCGTACCCCCGGCTGGCCACCTGCCACTTGTACACAGTCCCAACGGCCATGAGCGCAGCCGAGGAGATGACCATGACGACAACCGCTGCAATGAGTGTCGCGTACACGCAGTCCCCCTAGTCCGCTCTCAGGTGCACTTCTCGGAGCTGCCGCGCGCTCACGCTACCCGGAGCACCGGTGAGCGGGCACGAACCCGAGGATGTCTTGGGGAATGCGATGACGTCGCGAATCGAGTGTTTGCCGGCAAGCAGCATGATCAGGCGATCGAGGCCGAGCGCGATGCCGCCGTGCGGCGGAGCGCCCAGTGAGAGAGCCTCGAGCAGGAAGCCGAATTGCGCGTCGGCCTCGTCGCCACCGATGCCGATGGCCGCCAGCGCACGGCGCTGTATGGCTTCGTCATGGATACGGAGCGTACCGCCACCGATCTCGAGTCCGTTCAATACGAGGTCGTACGAGTACGAGAGCGCCGCACCCGGATCGGTCTCAAGCAGGTTGACATGCTCGTCGAACGGCCGCGTGAAGGGATGGTGGTTCGCGCTCCAGCGCTTCTCCTCGGCATCCCATTTGAACATCGGGAAGTCGACGACCCACAGCGCCTCGAAGCCAGACCGCGGAACGTCGAGCTCATCGGCCATCTTCAGGCGAAGCGTGCCGAGGACCTCGTTCGCGACGTCCGTCGCATCGGCGATCATGAGCAGCAGGTCGCCGGGTTCAACGCCCATGGCTTCCCGCAGATCGGCCATCTCGGCCTCGGTGAAGAACTTCGCGATCGGCGAACGGACATCGCCCTCGGTCGGAAACGCAACCCACGCGAGGCCCTTGGCGCCCGCGTCGAGCGCAACTTGGTTGAGTGCGTCGATCTTGCCCCGGCTCCAATCGCCGCCGCCACGGGCGTTGATGCCCTTGATGACGCCGCCACTGCCGAGCGCACCCGCGAACACCTTGAACTCGCTTGCGGCGAAGACGCCGCTCACGTCAACGAGCTCCATGCCGAAGCGAAGGTCGGGTCTGTCGGAACCGAAGCGCGACATAGCCTCAGCGTAGGTGAGGCGCCGAAGCGGCACCTGCAGATCCACGTTAGCCTCGTGCATGACCTCGCGCATGACCTCTTCCATCATGCCGAGGATGTCCTCCTGCGTGATGAACGACATCTCGATGTCAATCTGTGTGAACTCGGGCTGGCGATCGGCGCGCAGATCCTCGTCGCGGAAGCAGCGGGCAACCTGGTAGTAGCGCTCGACGCCGCCCACCATCAGCAGCTGCTTGAAGAGTTGGGGCGACTGCGGAAGCGCATAGAACTCGCCGGGAGACATGCGGCTCGGGACGATGAAGTCCCGCGCGCCCTCGGGAGTCGAGCGGCCGAGGATCGGCGTCTCGATCTCCAGGAACCCGCGGTGCTCGAGCGACTTGCGGAAGCGCTGGGTCACACGGTCGCGCAACAGGAACGCCTCCATGACCTCGGGACGACGCATGTCGATGTAGCGATACTTAAGGCGCAGCGTTTCATCGGTGTCTATGGCTGAGTCGATCTCGAACGGCGGCGTCTCACTCTGGTTGAGGACATCGGCCGATGTGATGATGACCTCGACCTCTCCTGTCGCCAGGTTCGAGTTGATGGTGCCCTCCGGGCGCGGTCGGACGGTCCCGGTCAGCTTCACGACCCACTCGGGGCGGACGCGCTCGGCGGTCACGAAGGCGGCACCGGAGGCATCCGGGTCGAACACGGCCTGCACGAGACCGCTGCGGTCGCGGACGTCGATGAAGATGAGCCCGCCATGATTGCGGCGGCGATGTACCCAGCCTGCGAGCGTGACGGTCTCCCCCACATCGCTCAAGCGTAGTGCGCCGGCGACGTGCGAACGGATCGAGTAACGTGCGTCGAACATGCGGTTCCTTCCCTCGCCCGGACTAGCCGAGCAGCTGCTTCAGCCGTTCGGCGATCTCGCCGAGCGGAATCCGTGATTCATCTTTCGTGGTCATGTCGCGCATGGTGACCTCGCCTGCAGCCAGCTCATCGGGACCCACGACCACGACTGCGCGCGCGCCGAGGCGATCAGCCTGCTTGAACTGTGATTTGAGGCTGCGGCCCTGGTAGTCGGTGTCGGTGGCGATACCCGCGTCACGCAGCTCCTGCACAAGCGCGAACACGGCTCCGGCGAGCGAGGCGTCGACGCGTGCGACGTACACCTCGGCCACGGGATGCCCGAGAACCGCAACGCCCGCAGCCTCAAGCGCAAGGAGCGTACGCTCGAATCCGAGCGCGAAGCCGAGGCCGGGCGTGGCCGGACCGCCGTACTGCTCCATGAGGCGGTCGTAGCGACCGCCGCCCCCTATCGCGTTCTGGGAGCCCAGGCCTGCGTCCACCTGGACTTCGAAGACAGTACGTGTGTAGTAGTCGAGCCCGCGAACAAGCGAAGGGTCCTCGACGTACGCGATGGCGAGGTCGTCGAGCGACTCCTTCACGGCCGCATAATGGGTCGCGCAGTCATCGCAAAGTTCGTCGCGCAACAGCGGTGCCTCGGACATCACGTCCTTGCAGCCAGGATTCTTGCAGTCGAAGGTGCGAAGCGGATTCGTCTCGGCGCGGCGATTGCACTCCTCGCACAACACGTCCGAGTGCTCCCGAATGAACCCGGCGATCTTGTCGCGATACGCCGGGCGACACGCCTCATCGCCCATGGTGTTGATGAGCAGGCGCATGTTCTGGCGCGGGATGCCGAGTTCCTCGAAGTAGCGCATGAGCATGACGATGACCTCGGCGTCGATGCCGGGCTCGGCCATGCCGAGCGCCTCAGCGCCGATCTGCCAGAACTGGCGCATGCGACCCTTCTGGGGGCGCTCGTACCGGAACATCGGGCCAGCGTAGTACAGCTTCGTGGATTGCCCGTTCGCGACGAGATTGTGCTCGAGGGTTGCGCGCACGACGCTCGCGGTCCCCTCGGGACGCAGCGTGATCGAGCGACCGCCCTTGTCCTCGAAGGTGTACATCTCCTTGGAGACGATGTCCGTTGCCTCACCGATACCACGGGTGAAGACTTCGGTGTGCTCGAAGATCGGCGTGTAGACCGGCTCATAGCCGTACCGCGCGAACAGGCGCTGGGCGGTGCGCTGCATGTGCTCCCAGGCGCGAGCCACGTCGGGCAGCATATCGGCGGTGCCTTTGGGTGCGCGGGCGTTCATCGACAGCCTTTCGAGATGGATTCGTGCGGCTAAAGAACTATACGCCAAGCGTAGGACACGACCAACCCTGCGGGGACCCTCAGCGCTACGCCCGCGGGAAGGACGGGTTGACTCGTCGCTCCCGGCCGATGGACGTATCCGGTCCATGGCCACAGTGTACCCGCGTCTCGTCCGGAAGCGCCGCCAGCCTCGCGATGGAGCGCCGCATCGCCTGCGAATCGCCGCCCGGGAAGTCCGTTCGACCGACGCTGCCTGCGAAGAGCGTGTCACCGGCGAACAGATGGCCGCCGCCGAGCAGGCACATGCTCCCCGGCGTGTGCCCCGGCGTATGCAGCACCTGCAAGCGCATGGTTCCAGCAGCGATCTCGTCATC
>CAZGNF010000033.1:8931-16855 GCA_964527045.1 uncultured Coriobacteriaceae bacterium
ATACAGGAAACCGAAGGCCGCCCCACCCGCGCCCTCTGGCGTGGTGATGGCCGTTGCATCGTCTTCGTGGACCAGGAGCGGGGCTCCGGTCGCGATCAGGACCTCTCGGACAGCGCCGAGGTGGTCGAAATGACCGTGCGTCAACACGACCGCGGCTACGGCGCGCTCACCGATGGCCGCGAGCAGCTCATCCGGGTCCCCAGCCGGATCGATGACCACAAGTGGACCTTCGGCGTCGTCGCCCGCGAGGAAGCAGTTCGTGTCGAGAGCGCCCAATACAAGGCGCTGCACTCTCACTTGGCGCCCTTGCCGCGCGGACCGATGTCCGGCATCGCCCGTCGTGCCTCAAAGACGCTCGCCACGCCGCGCACCGCGTTGAGCACCTTCGTGAGCTGATCCATACTGCCTAGCTCAAGCAGGAACCGCATGGTAGCGATCCCCTGGCGGTCTGTGGACACCGCCGCTGAGAGCACATTGACGCCCGCGTCGGCGAGCACGATGGAGACGTCTTGCAGGAGTCTCGTTCGATCCATCGCCTCCAGCACGATCTCCACCTGGTACGTGGAGGCGCTCCCTGTGTCCCACTCGACATCGATGATGCGTTCGGGCTGCGTCAGGAGTTCCTTCGCGTTTGGACAGTCCCGGCGATGCACTGACACACCGCGACCACGCGTGACGAAGCCAACGATCTCGTCGCCAGGAACGGGATTGCAGCAACGCCCCAGACGCACCAGCACGTCGTCAACGCCGACCACCCTCACGCCACCGCCGCTCTTGCGTCGCTTTGCGCGCGGCGCGATCATCGGCGTGGTCGGCAGGAACGTCTTCGTCTCTTCCTCGATCTTCGCAGGTGCCCCGGTTGCAGCCGAGAGGTGTGTGATCAGCTTCGTCACGACCTGCTTCGCGCTCGCCTTGTTGCCGCCGATCGCAGCGATGAGGTCATCAGCGGATTGAAGGTTCATCTCCTTGGCGACCGCTTCGAGCGCCTTGGGGACGCCCTGGCTCCCCAGGCCGAGCCCGTTCTTGCGAAGCGTCTTCAGGAGCTCGTCTCGCCCCTGCTGAAGATCGTCTTCGCGGTTGACCTTGGAGAAGTACGAGCGGATCTTGCTGCGCGCAGAGGATGTCTTGACGATGCTCATCCAGTCACGCGACGGCGTGCCGTTCTTGGAGGTGAGGATCTCGATTCGGTCCCCCATCTGCAACTCGTAGTTGAGCGAGACGATGGAGCCGTTTACTTTGGCACCCACACAGTGGTGACCGACCTCGGTGTGGATGGCATACGCGAAGTCGATCGGCGTCGATCCCCGGCGCAGCGAGAAGACATCGCCCTTCGGCGTGAAGACGAACACCTCGTCCTCGAACAGGTCGATCTTGAGCGCTTCCATGAACTCACGAGGGTCCTTGAGTTCGGTCTGCCATTCAAGCATCTGCCGGAGCCACGCGAGACGCTCGTCGAACGCCTCGTCGGTACGGCCGCCTTCCTTGTAGCGCCAGTGTGCGGCGATACCATACTCAGCCGTTCGATGCATCTCCTCGGTCCGGATCTGGATCTCGAGCGGTCGCCCGGCCGGTCCGATGACCGTCGTGTGGAGTGACTGGTACATGTTGAACTTCGGCATTGCGACGTAATCCTTGAAACGCCCCGGCATCGGCTTCCAGATGCTGTGCACCGTACCGAGCGCGCCATACACGTCCTTCACGGAGTCCACAAGGAGCCGAAGTGCGATGAGGTCGTAGATCTCCGAGAAGTCTTTGCCGCGCTGCGTCATCTTCTGATAGATGCTGTACAGGTGCTTCGGGCGACCGGAGATCTCCGACTGGATCCCGATCGCTTCGAGCTCAGTCGTGAGCTGCTCAATGACCTGGTGCAGATAGCTCTCGCGCGCGGCCCTACTCTCGGCGACCATGCGCTGGATCTGATTGAACTTCTTCGGTTCGAGATAGAAGAACGCCAGATCCTCAAGCTCCCACTTGATCTGCGAGATGCCGAGTCGGTTGGCGAGCGGCGCGTAGATCTCCATCGTCTCGATGGCCTTCTCGCGCTGCTTCTCCACATCGAGCGCCGCGAGCGTGCGCATGTTGTGAAGCCGGTCGGCGAGCTTGATCAGGATGACGCGGATATCCTTTGCCATCGCGATGAGCATCTTGCGCAGGTTTTGGCTTTGCGCCTCGGCAAGCGAGCTGAACTTGATTCGGCCGAGCTTGGTGACACCGTCGACGAGCGCGGCGACCTCGAGTCCGAATCGGTCGCGCATCTCCTTGAGGGAGACACCGCTGTCCTCGACAACGTCGTGCAGCAGCGCTGCCTGGAGCGTCGCGGTGTCGAGGTTGAGGCCCGCGAGTATCATCGCGACCTCAAGCGGATGGCTGATATACGGCTCCCCCGACTTGCGCATCACGCCGGCGTGCTTCTCCAGCGCGAACTTGTACGCCTCTTCTAGACCGCTCGTGTCTGCGAGGGGGTTGTACGTTTTGAGCTGCGCTTCAATACCTTCGAGCGTTGCGGACATCGAAGCCCTTCGGGACGGGTCGGACGCTCCTCGGTTCGATCGTCGGAGCCAAGCTCCGGGACCTTACTTCGGCACGAACGTATACGTGACAGTCGTAGTATACGTGCCCGGCTCGTTCGAGAGCGGAACCACAATGGAGAAATCAAGCCTGTAGTCGTAGCGCCACTGCGTCGCCGTACCCACCGAGGAGTCGATGACCACCGGATTGATGGTGAACGGTCGTGCGGGGATCTCGACGCGACCATGCGTGGTGTACGTCATCGCCCCGATCGGGAACGTTGGTGTCGGCGATAGCGCGTCGGTGCTCATGAAGTCCGGCGCCGAACAGGTGAGGTCATACGCAATCGCTCCGATACCGCCGATCGAAACGGTGGTGGCGCTCGCCACTGTAGACGGCTCACCTGGCGTGATCCCGCTCATGTCGACCGAGGACTCGCTGACGGACAGCCATATCTGCGAAAGCGGCATGAGCAGCGTGACCGGCGGGGTCTGAGCCGACGCGTTTCCGGCAGCGTCAACAGCAGCCACCGAGTAGAGATACGAGGTGCCCGCCGTGAGCCCGCTCTCCGTGAACGTCGTGGTCGTCGATGACCCCACGAGAACGCCATCACGGTAGACGTCGTATCGTGCCACTCCCGAGATGGCGTCGGTCGATGCGGGCCACGTGACCTCGGCACTGGTGGTACTTAACGCGCTCGCGGTGATGGTCGCCGGAACAGTCGGCGGGCTCTTATCGATGCGGATAGTCGCAGTCTTCGTGGTCTCAACGTGCCCGGCCGCATCAGCAGACCAGAACGCGAGGGTCGTTGTTCCCTCGGCGCTCACGAGAATCGGCGCACCGTAGAGGGTATTGGAGCCTGAGTTGACCTTGTACGTAGTCGATGCGACCTGACCGGCATCCGTTGCAGTGAGAGAGACCAGGACGTTCGCGTTCTGCCACGCCGTCGGCGCATCGCTCGTCGTGACCGGAGGCGTTCGATCCACGAGTACCGGACCGAGCGTCCTCGATGCGGTCCAGTTGCCGGCCCGGTCAACGGTCCGAAGACTGAGATACCAGGTGCCGTCGGCAAGCGCACTTGTCGAACTGACCGTGCATGTGGTGTTGGAGAGCGTCGTGGTGGTGGTCCTGACGCCTGTGAGCGAGATGTCATCCCAGTCGCAGAACTCATTCGTCCGATTGACCGACCCACTAAAGCGGATTCTCAGTGTGGTGCCGACCGGAATCGGATACGAACGCACGGTCCAGCCGGTGTTCGCGGCCGTGGTGCGCAGCGTCGTCCAGCTTGAACCGCCGTTCAGAGAGTACTCAAGGCGTGTGTAGTCGCTTCCAGCGTCAAGGCCGGTCGAGTAGTCGGCATACGACAACACCGTCGAGGTGAGTCCGGTTATGTTGAAGTCCTTGTAGAAGCCCATCGTGCGACGGGTGTTGCTGACGTTCGTGTAGAGCTCGGCAGCGTAGGTGCCGTTGCTGCGGGTGCTCTGGCTGCGCAGATACTTCGCTGGATCGCCCGCGTCGGCGATCAGAACACGGGTCCAGTCCGAGGGCCATGACGCGCTAGCGAACGACTGGCTCTCCAACGTCAGGTTCTCCGTGGTGGTAACGTCCGTTGTGACCGTTGCGAGTGTGGATGGGTCAAGCACCGTGTCCGGTACACCTGCAGCGTTTCGGGTCCACACATACGATGCCCCGGCAACGCCAGCGCATGTGTCGGTCGACGTAGTCGAGTTGACCGTCACCGTGCTCACCGTCGACCAGACACCGGTCGTATGCGTGGGGCTTGCGAGCGTAGGCAGGCTTGGCGCAACAGTGTCCACGACCGTGACGGTCTGTGTGCGCGTCGTGACGCCCCCCCGATCGTCTGTTGCCGTCCACGTCACCGTGGTCGCACCCAGCGGAAGGATCCCAGGGAGATCGTTCGTGAGACTCACGACGCTACCGTCAGCGTCAGAGGCCGTCGCGTCGCCCGCACCCGTGTAGCCGACGTATGCGTTCGGCCGGTTTCCTTCAAGCTCGCGATCGACGACTGAGATTGACGGTGGGATGTTCGGTGCAACGCCGGCCCGAACCTCCCAGACATAGCGCCCAAGCTGGTCCTCGTCGTTGATGAAGTTCTGGATGAGTGACGTCGCAGACGCCGAGCTATCCAGGAGCGCGCTCGCGCTGCCCTGGGCGGTTCCCGAGCCGGGCAGCTCAAATGCACTACCGTCCGATCGACCCCAGCCAACGCGCGCACGCATGCTCGAGCTCGCAGTCGCCATGTCCCAGGTGACAGCATCGTAATTGAACATGAAGTCGAAGTTGCCGGCTCCAGTGTCTGATCGGTCAACGATGACGAGCTGGAAGGAGTTGGTCTGGGTGTTGCCGGCGGTGGTGTAGTTGTAGCGCCCGACGTTGATCCAGTTGACGAAGAACGCGTCGTGGCCGTCCACCTGCGGCACGTTACCCGCGGTGATATCACTGTACGTGACCTGGCCCATGGCGGTGTTGCGCGTGTCGACGTCTGCCCAGAACGGGGCCATGATGTTCTGCCCGAGCGCGCTCAGTGACGTCGTCGGGTTGTACCCGGTGAAACCGTTTCCGAAGGTGCAGTTTCCGTTCATATTGATGTAGATCTGGTTGTAGTTCGCTCCGTTCCAGTTCATGGTGAACGGCAAACCTACGACCTGGTTGGCCGTATCATCTGCTCGTGGAACGGCGTTACTGTTGTAGCCAGAGGGAACAAGTATCGCGTCGGGACCGGCCGCGTACGCTAGTACGGGAAACGCCACGGCCGCCACGAGGCATGCGGAAACCAGCAGCGTCAGCCGTCGGAGCATCAACCCCGACGCGCTCCGGACGCTGCCGGTGCGTTCACGCTCTGTTCCTGTACGCCTCACACGGCCTCTCCGTCCGGCGCCTTGCCCGTCCGGCGCGGATTGGTCCGCACAGAACCCGGGGTCCCAAGCGGTTCAGCCGAGAATACCTTCCGCAGCCTGAACCCACAACTCCGCCGTTCGTCTAGCTGGCGGCGGTATCGTCCGGACGATCTCCAATCACGGGCAAGATCGGACGATTGATGCGGGAAAGCAGCGCATTCGGCTGAGCCTCGAACGCCCACACTCTAAAATCGGTAAATTCGGCCATTTCCTCAAGCCCTTCGGAGTATCTGACCGACGATGCAAGATCGAGTTTGCCCTCCGGGGCGGGCAACAACTGCAATCGCCGATACGCGCCCGTCCCCTCGCTGGACACCAGGCCAAGCTCGCGGAACACGCCGATCGCCGCCGAGACACCCTTGTCGTTCATGGCGGTCTTCGGCCTTCGCTGCTTCACGCGGGTCGCAAGATCGGCATTCGTGACTTCGAATCCGTCCCTGTCGCCGGCGCAATCGCGCAGCGCAAGATAGAGCGCAGCCAGATCGTCTCGGCCGGGAGCGAGCGACTCGAGAATCATCGTGTTGATGCGTGCGTCCTTGTCGCCGAAGAGCAAATGGATGTGCGCCGGCTTGCCGTCGCGACCAACGCGACCACACATCTGATTGAACTCGACGGCATTGAACGGCAAGTGATAGAGCACCACGTGCCTTACGTCGGGGATGTTCACGCCCTCGCCAAACGCACTGGTGGCAACGACCACGCGCACGGCACCGTCCCGAAACGCGCCCTCAACGGCGTGTCGAGATTCGCGCGTCATGCCGCCATTGTAGAACGCTACCGCGTGGACCAGGTGCGGGACCTTGGAACGCAGCTGCCTGGCAAGCTGCACTGTCGTCTCTCGGGAGTTCACGTACACGATGACCTTGTCGCCGGACGCCGCGATCGCCGAGACGAGCCCGGGCTTGTCGGCACATCCTCTTCTATCTTCCAGCTGTAGATTCTCGCGAACGGTTGGGTCAAGCACGACTGCATGCGTGCCGAGGGTGTCTCGGATGGTCTCGGCGGTTGCGGTATCGGCTGTCGCGGTCACGGCCAACACGAGGGGGAGGCCGAGCGCGTCGAATGCACGGCCCAATCGGGCGTACGCCGGACGGTGCCCGGCTCGCGCGAGTCCGACATGGTGCGCCTCATCGACCACCACGAAGCTGATACGGCCCGCTGCCGCGAACCGCTCAGCATGGTGGTCGAGAAACTCGGGAGTGGTGAGTACCACGTCCGTTGCGCCCCGTGCGAGCGCCTCAAATGCCTCGTCGCGCGCCCCCGGGGCGGTCTCTCCGGTCACCGTCCGTACGGTCAATCCAAGCTCGGCGAACGTGTCCTTGAGGTGGAATGCCTGGTCGGCCACGAGGGCGCGCAGCGGATACACGAAGACGCTCGATTCACCGCGTGCGATTGCCGCACGCGCAGCATGCAGGTGGAAGATGAGCGACTTGCCTCGGCCGGTAGCCATCACAACGAGCGTGCTCTCCCCTGCCGAGAGGTGCTCAAGCGCTTCGGTCTGCGCGGCATGGAGTTGCCTGTCACCGATAAGGTGCCGCACGAGGAACGCGTCGAGCGCGGCGGGGTCGAGCGCCGCGAGTTCCTCGCGACGAGCGCGCGCGGCCTCCTCCGCCTCCTCATCGCCCGCGAATGCATCATGCCGGGAGACGAGCACATTCACGCCGAAGCTCTCGCCTTCGGCGCCGCCGGTCACCTCGGTGACGGCGACGTCGTATTCGACGCCTGCATCAACGTACGGCGCGAGCGCACCGGCAAGCAGCCGGTTGAAGAAGCCCACCTGGTCGCCGAACGGATCGAAGAGCGCGCACGCGTTGGGGTCGTAGGGGTTCTCAGGCTGACGCTCGAGTCGTAGCGGCGTGCCCTCCGTGAGCCGGGCGATGACATCCTGCCTACCTTCGAAGGTCACGCCGGCAAGCTTCGTGTGGAACGAGTCCGCTTCGCCGATACCCGCATAGTCACCACGGGCAAGGATCTCCTCGGCATGGCTGAAAAGATCCTCCACAAGCGTGGCAGCCGGGGCGTCATCGGGCGTCCGCTGCGGACGGATGTCGCGCGCCAAGAGCTGCATCCGTTCCGCGCCCTGCCAGGTGTCGACCTCGAGCTCATACGCGAGATCGACCGCGCTTTCGGTGGCGAGCACGCTGTCGATGTCGGGGCAACTGAACATGATGCCTGGAATCGATGCGACGCCGTCGTATGCCGTGAATTTGAGATGCTCGTTGCGCTTGCCCACGGCACGCCGCGCGTTGAGAAAGACGCCGCGCGTGCCGAGTAGGGGCCGAGGATTCCCGAAGCCGAATGGTTCGAGGTGCGAGAGCTCCGCCGCGAGCGACTTGCTCAGCCCGTCGAGCGGCACCTCGGCGTCGATGCGGACGCTGCGCACGAACGCGTCATCGGGAACGTTCGCCATCCACGCTTCGAGTGCGGCAGTGAAGCGGGCGAGGTCCTTCGCGGGCAGCGTCACCCCCACGGCAGCAGCGTGGCCGCCGAATCGCGTT
>CAZGNF010000034.1:0-16247 GCA_964527045.1 uncultured Coriobacteriaceae bacterium
CCTACGACGATACCCGCGTGGTCGTTCTGCCCGAGTCGCCCCTCGACTTGTTCACCGGCGTCATCGGCTCGTACGGCCGGGTCGTCGGCGCTGCCTCGGCGATGCTCTTCCTCGGTAGCGGCAAGGCTGTTGGCCGAGACAACCACGTGGGGTACGTGAGCGAGGCGCTCATGCTTGAGGCGACCGCGCTCGGGCTTGCGACCTGCTGGGTCGGCGGGGGTATCCGCCGTCCGATCGCGCTTGCCCTCACCCCGCTTGGCGCTGGTGAGCGCGTCTTTGGCGCATCGCCGCTTGGCGTGCCGCTTCCTGAGACGAATGTGCTTGGACGACCGATTCGAGTGGTGCGCACGCTCGACCGGCGCAAGCCGATATCGACGCTGGCGCCCACAGCCGGCGACGCGTGGCCGGACTGGGCACGGCGAGCCGTGGAGCACGCGCAGTGGGCGCCCTCGGCCATGAATCGCCAGCCCTGGCGCTTCGCGTTCGAAGACGGCGGACTCGTCGTGCGGGTCGCAGGTCCCGAAGTCGCACCGCACATCACGCTGCGGCTCGACGCCGGCATCGCGATGCTGCATGTCGAGCTTGGCGCGCGCACCGAAGGCGTGCTGGGAACCTGGACGGACCTCAAAGGCCGCGACATCGCGCGCTTCGATCCGATCGGCGGGTAGCATGCTCCGCGACGTCATCGACTGCCTCGCATGCCCCGTGTGCGGCGAACCGCTCGCCGAGCGCCACGGCGCGCTCGTGTGCGGGTTGCGGCATTCGTTCGACGTCGCGCGGCAAGGTTACGTGAACTTGCTGCCCGGTGGCGCATCGCCCGGCACGGCCGACACGCCTGCGATGGTGGAGGCGCGCGCGGCGTTCCTGGGGCGCGGGCACTTCTCGGCGATAGCGGACGCGGTGGCCGAGGCGGCCGCGGAGGCGCTTGCCGACGGCGCGCCCGGCTGCGTGGTGGAAATCGGCGCCGGCACCGGCTACTACCTCGCGGCAGCGCTCGAACGGCTTCCGGATCGCGCGGGACTCGCTCTCGATATCTCGAAGGCTGCCGCCAAGCGCGCTGCGCACGCACACGAGCGCATAGGCGCGGTCGTATGCGACGCCTGGGAACGCCTGCCCGTACGTGACGGCGCGGCCGCGCTTGTCCTCGACGTCTTCGCGCCCCGCAACGCCGCCGAGTTCGCGCGCGTGCTCGCCCCGGGCGGCGCGCTTGTGGTCGTGACGCCCACGCAGCGCCACCTGCACGAGATCGTGGGGCCGCTCGGCATGATCGCTGTCGATGCCGAGAAGGACCGCCGCGTTGCCGAGCAGCTCGGCGACGCGTTCGAGCTCACCGGCTCGGTCGCTGTCGAGGAGCGCTTGACGCTCGGCCGGGACGACCTCATGGCGGTTGCGGGCATGGGCCCGAGCGCGTGGCACGCTGGCGAGGATCTCTCGGCGCGTGTGGATGCGCTCCCGCTACCGCAGGAGGTCACGCTCTCCGTGGTGGTCTCGGCGTATCGGCCGAAGCTGGCGCGCTAGCGAAGCCGCGGGCGTCTGGGCACGATCGCGCGGGGCGGACCATCGTACGGCACCGCCGATGTCGTCATCGCGGTCGATATCGCCGAGCCCATCTGGTTGCGCAGCTTGTCGTACGTGCTGGCGCTCTTCTGCCACGGCGGGAAGTAGAGGACCCCGGCCTTTCTCGGCGCAAGATCGCCGATGATGCCGGCCACGTAGCTGTCGGCCTTGCTCTTGCCGAGCTTAGACTGCACGAGCTTGATGTACTCGTAGTCCTCGAGACCGTCGCGGATGCCTTCCATGCGCAAACTGCCGACCGGCGGCGAGCCCTCCACGTACAGGCCGAGTGCCGGGTAGTAGCCCTGATACACGAGCGAGCCGTCGCCGTTGGCGTAGAGCTGCGTGCTGCCCGAGCCCGTGCGATACGAAAGTGGGTCAACGTACGGATCGCGGAACGATGCCGAGCCGACCTGCGGACGCCAGGCGTTGATGTTGAAGTAGAGAAGCCCGGTCGCGCCGGAGTCGTACACGAACCACCCCTGAGCCCGCGTGGACGTGAGTGGCTGGTCGATGAGGTAGCTCGGCGTAACGGCCTGGTAGTACGTGGCGTGCGTGTAGATCCAGACCTGCTTGCCCGCGCCGAGGATCTTCTTCACCCAGGCGTCGTAGTCGCGATAGAAGAACGGCAGCCGCTGACCGTAGATGTCCACGTTCTTGAGGAGCGTGAAGTTCATCGGCGTCGGATCCACGGTCACGAAGAACTTCACCCCCGGTGCGTTGGTGTGCACGAATGCGGCGTAGTTCTCCACGAACGTGCGCTTCGATGCCGAGGGTTCGTCGATGGGGTACGCGTAGGCCTTGCCGATGTTCGCGCTGCCGATCTCGGCGGCCATCGTGCGGTAGTACTGCGCGGCCTTGGCGGTGTTGCTGGCACTTGCGAACGGGTCGGCCACATATGACGGCGCGCCATACTCGGGCAGTTTGATGGTGTCGAACGCGAGCCTCGTGCCGCTGTAGGTGGTAGCCGCGCCGGTGCCGAGGTAATCGGTGAGCTCGGCGTGGCGCGCGACCATGTCGCCGTTGTCGACAGGAGGCGCCCAGTCACTGCCGCTCTCCCATGCGGGGAGCATCGCCTGCGGCGAGACGCGGTGGTCGCTCATGTACTTGAGCCAGCCACCCATCTGGTCACCTTTGTAGGTGGTTCGTTCGGCCACGCGGGTAGCGCCCGGACCGGGATTCGCGTTCATGCCGAGCCAGCCGTGCGCCGCGCTGTTGGTGTACGCGGCCCACTGGAGGTTCATGGCGAACGATGTCTTGAGCGAGCGCTGCGCCACCGAGAACGGATAGACGGTGATGGTGACCGGGATCGTGAGTGTTGGCGCGGGGGTGCCGTCGGCGCCGGTGGCGGTCACGCGGATGGTGCCCTTGTAGCTGCCGGGTGCGGTCTCCTCGGGCACCTTGTACAGCACGTAGAACGGCTGCGTGGTGTTCGCATTCGCGCCTCGGCGGGTCAGGTCGGGCGTTGTGCCGGGACGCCAGCCGAGACGTTCGCCGTTTGCGAGCGTCATCGGGAGCAGCGGGTCGGGTTCGAGTCCCTTTCGGGTGAAGCCGGTGGACGGCGCGGTGATGTTCACGTAGTGAACCTTGTAGGTGCTCGCGTTGGAGGAATCGAGGGTGTGTGTGACGCCTTCGGCATCGCGATACGTGAGGTCTGACGGCTCCAGCCAGATGTCGCGCAGCGCCTGCGATGTGGGCCGGATCGCGATTTGCCGCCCCTCGAACTCGGAGCGGGCCGCGCTGAACGAGAGACCGGTGATGCGTCGCGCTGTGGCGAGCCGCGCGCCGGATGTTGGTGCGGTCGTGGGGTAGACCTTATCGGCCGCGTACGCGTACCAGAAGTAGTAGTCCGCAGGAGCCGCGACTGCAACGCTCGGCGGCGGCACGATTGCGAGCGTGAAGGCGACGATCAGCAACAGAGCGATGCGGGCCGAGAAGCGCCGCGCGCGAAGGCGTGCCATGCAGGTCAACTCCCGAAGCTCGGAACGGTTCCGTCACAGGGAGTATCGGCAGCGCCCGCGCCACGCCTGAGCGCGGGGCGTGCTCTCCGTCACACGCACGTGGTCAGCTTGCGACGGCAAGCGCCTCGGGACGAACGAGCTCGGCGTCGAACCCTGCATCGTGCACGGCGCGGAGGAGCTCCTCGGGCGATACCTTCTCCTCGCAGAAGAGCACCGAGGTGATGTCGAGCGATTTCACTGCGATGACCGATACCACGCCGCTCAGGTGGCAGATCGACATCTCCACCCGGGCGGCGCATTCGTCGTCTTCAAGCCCATGCGTTCTGATGTGCACTGCGTCCATGATGCCTCCTGCTGCTATCGCGTTGCCTTACGCTATCAGCGTCCTCTGACACGGCCGCGCGCACGTCGTCCGGTTGGAGCATCTTGGGGCTACGCCTTTGGCGGGCGCTGTCTTCACATGTACGCCCGTTGGAGTAGTGAGCGCTTCCGGTACCATGGGCGACGACACCGCACGAGAGGACCCGCGTGATTCCGGACCCGCCCGACGCACCTATCGCTTACACGCTCCGCGTAAGCCCACGGGCGAAGCACGTTCGCATCACCGTCACGCGCGCTGGCGACGTCGTCGTCACCATCCCGAAGCGCTTCGCGCAGCGTCGCGTGCCTGCCATCGTCGAGGAGCGTCGCGCCTGGATCGCCCGGGCGCGTGCGCGCGCCGCCGCGCGTGCCGAGGCGACCCGCGCCGAGCACGGCGACGGCCTCCCCGCGACCGTCACGCTGCGCGCCACAGGCGAGTCGCTCACCGTCGCGTACCGCGAGTTGCGCGCCGAGAGCGTCACTGCCCGCGAGAGCCGCAGCACGCTCACGCTCTCGGGCGCCACGTACGACGAAGCCGCCTGCACGGCCGCGCTCCGCCGCTGGCTCACACGCCGCGCACACGCGGTGCTCGGCCCGATGGTGTCGGAACTCGCGAGCGCGCACGGCTTCACCGTGACGCGTGTACGGGTGGGACTGCAGCGCTCGCGGTGGGGGAGCTGCTCGCCGCGCGGCACGGTGAGCCTGAATGCGAAGCTCCTCTTCCTGCCACCGGAGCTGGTGCGCTACGTGATCCTCCACGAGCTCTGCCACACGCGGGCGATGGATCACTCCCCGCGGTTCTGGGCAATCCTCGCCGAGCACGACCCGGGCTTCCAGCGACACCGCGGCGCGCTCAAGGACGTGGAGCGCCTCGTCCCGCCCTGGGCGTGCTAGCGCACGCGGTCCCGGAACGTCTCGGCGAAAGTCACGAAGCGCCACACGTCGGCGAAGTTCGACGCCAACCCCAGCGAGATCCGTATCGTGTTCGGCGCCTTGCCGGTGGCGTCCTGGATGATGCTCTGGCAATGCTGGAGCGTGACCGGCACCGCCGGCGTTTCGAAGCACTCGGCCATCTCTTCGCGCGTGATGTTGTGCGCGACCTCGCCGTCACCCGGGTTGCAGAAGCAGCCCGTGCGCACCGAGATGCCCTGCGAGCCAGCCTCGCGCTCCACGCCGTATACGTCGTAGGGTGCGCCTGTGGGGTCGAGCAGGTAGAACGCGATGGTGGCGCCCCGGCGGTCCATCGTCTCGGGACCGAAGATCTGCACCATCGGCGCACCGTTGCCATGCCGCATCGACGTCATCCGCTCGAGCAGCCATCCAGCCAGCGCCGAGACGCGCTCGTGCACTGCGCCCACACCAACCGCCGCGAGGTGCTTGAGGCCGATCGTCACTCCCGGCAGGCCGAGGAAGTCGACCGTGCCGTCCTCGAAGCCGGTCGCGCCTGCGGCGAGGTGGTACCAGCCTTCGCCCTGCACGCTCGCGAGCGTGATGGTGCCGCCGGCGAACCACGGCCGCTTGAGCTTGGCGAGCTTCTCGCGCTTGGCGATGAGCACGCCGGCGCCCGTGGGGTAGCCGAACATCTTGTAGAAGCTCACCGGCACGAAGTCGGGCTTGATCACCGAGAGGTCGAGCCGGTTCGTGGGGACGAACGCCGCCGCGTCCAAGAGCACGTCCCAGCCGCGCGATTGTGCCTCGGCGATCCACTCCAGGGGGTGCTGCACGCCGGAGAAGTTGCTCTGCGCGGGGTATGCGAACAGGTTGTCGCTGTCCGGCTCGGCGCAGGAAAGGCCGCGCTCGATGAGCTCGGTGTCCAGGCGCAGGTCGGGGTTGCGGACCGGCACGTAGGTGACCTTCGCGCCCTTGCACCGCGCGAATTCCCGGATGCCGTTCACCGAGTTGTGGTTGTCATAGCTCACCAGGTAGCAGCTCTTCGGGGTGAACGGGTACGACTCGCCGATGAGCTTGAGCGCGCCGCTCGCGTTCGCGGTGAAGATCACCTCGTACTCGTCCGGCGACGCGTTGAAGTACTCGTGCACCGCTTCGCGCGCCGCCTCGACGCCGTGCGTGGAGTCCATCGCGCTCGGGTTGTGCGAATGCGGGTTGCCGAAGATGCCGTCAAGCAGCAGCGCGCGGTGCTCCTCGACCTGCTTTGCCGAGTAGAGCCCGGCGCCGGTGTAATCCAGGTAGACGTGACCGTGCCGGTCGAGCCGCTCGTAGCCGCCGGCGCGCAGCGCGTCGATCGCCTCGGCGTTGTAGCCGGGGTGTTCGCCGAGGAACGCCGCGTACGCGGACTGGAAGACGGTGTCGTTCGGCGCCATGTATGCTCCCTGTGCTCGCGCGTATCCGGTCACCCCTATCGTAGCGCGTGGCGAGCGTTCGCGGTTGTGGTACACCTATGGGGGACCGCAAACTGCAGGAGGCGACGCATGGGCGACACGCGCGAAGTCACGATTCGCACCTTCGGGTGCCTGTACGATATCCGCTGCGATCTGGGGCTTCCCGCGACGGTCACGCAGGACCTGCCCGAGGAGGGTGTCCCGGCGGGGGAGCTTGCCACGCAGCTCGGCTTGCCGCACGACCAGATC
This sequence comes from uncultured Coriobacteriaceae bacterium, assembly GCA_964527045.1. GTDB lineage: Bacteria > Actinomycetota > Coriobacteriia > Anaerosomatales > Anaerosomataceae > UBA2286. Next base: position 6,464 of record CAZGNF010000034.1, read on the forward strand.
GAAGGTGTCTTCCTGAACGGCACCGTGTACGGGCTCGGGCATGTCGTCATGCCGGGCGACCGCGTCGCGTTCGTGCCGTACGGGACGCCGGGGCCGCACCGCTTCAACCTCGGCTTGTACGCAGCGGGCAAAGAGAACGAGGAGTAGGGCGATCGAATCGGTCACCACGGGAGATGAGGGATGATGGAATCCGCGATCAGTCTCAGCAAGCTCAGCAAGTCGTTCGGTAAGACGAAAGCGCTCGACGGGCTCGACCTCGAGGTCCATACCGGTGAGATCCACGGGCTGCTCGGCCCGAACGGAGCTGGCAAGTCCACCACCATCCGCGTGCTGCTGGGACTGCTGAAGTCCGACTCGGGCACGGCTCAACTGCTGGGCGGGGACCCGTGGAAGGACGTCGAGAGCCTGCACCGTCGCCTCGCATACGTGCCGGGCGAGGTCATGCTCTGGCCGAACCTGACCGGCGGCGAGGTCATCGACCTCATGGGGCGCCTGCGCGGCGGACTCGACAAGAAGAAGAAGGCGGACTTGCTCGAGCGCTTCGAGCTCGATCCGACCAAGAAGTCGCGCACGTACTCGAAGGGCAACCGGCAGAAGGTCGCGCTCATCGCCGCGCTCGCCTCGGATGTGGAGCTGCTGCTGCTCGACGAGCCGACGGCCGGACTCGATCCGCTCATGGACTCGATCTTCCGCGAGTACATCCGCGAATTCCGCACACAGGGTGGCACCGCGCTTCTGGCCAGCCACATCCTCTCCGAGGTCGAGGCGCTCGCGGATCGTGTGAGCATCATCCGCAACGGCCGGGTCGTCGACGTCGGCACCCTTGCTGACATGCGGCACCTGGCGCGCTTCTCGATCGTTGCGGATCTCACCGGTGCCCCGGACGGGCTCTCTACCCTTGCCGGCATCCATGACTACCGTGCCGAGGGGAACCACGTCGAGTTCGTCGTTGACCCCGAGAGTCTTGACGACGCGCTCCTCGCACTCACCAAGATCGGCGTTGCCGGACTTACCAGCCATCCACCGACACTCGAGGAGCTGTTCCTGCGCCACCACGGCGTTGCGGACGAGGCGGTGGCGCAGTGAGCAACTTCACCGGTACCGGCGCACTCGTGCGCCTCGCGCTCCGGCGCGACCGGGTGCTCCTCCCCGTCTTCATGGGGATCCTCTTCCTCATGCTCGGAAGCGGAGCATCCGCCACTCTTGCGCTCTACAGTGACGAAGCGTCGCGTCTCGCAGCGGTGCAGGTCATCAACTCGGCGTCCTCCACGCTTGCGATGTTCGGCCCGATTCACGACATCAACTCCGTCGGCGCCCTCGCTACGTTCAAGACAGGCATGATGTGCCTGCTGGCGGTGGCGGTTCTCGCGATGCGCCTCGTCGTGCGTCACACCCGCCAGGAAGAGGAGACCGGTCGTCTCGAAATGATCGGCGCCGCTGTCGTTGGCCGGTACGCTCCGCTCACCGCAGCCGTCATCGTCTCGGTCGGGGCCAGCATCGTCGCCGGTCTGGGGTGCGGCCTCTCGCTCATGGCGGCAGGGCTTCCCGCGTCCGGCTCGATGGTCCTCGCCCTCGGATACGCGCTTGTGGGCGTTGCATTCGCGGCGGTGGGCGCGGTCGTCGCGCAGCTCACGGTGAGCGCGCGTGCGGCGGGCGGCATGGGGACCGCCGTGATCGGCGCGTTCTACCTTCTGCGGGCCGCTGGCGACGCAGTCCCCGACGGGAACCTCTCGTGGCTGTCGTGGCTCTCGCCGATCGGTTGGTGGCAGGCGAGCAGGCCGCTCCAGGGCGACCGGCTGTGGCCGCTCGCGTTCCTCGTGGTGTTCGCCGCCGCGCTCTTCGCGGTCGGCTTTGTGCTGGCCGCTCGCCGCGACTTCGCGGCCGGGCTGCTGGCCGACAAGCCCGGTCCCGCAGTCGCATCGGGGGCACTGGGGAGTCCGTTTGGACTCGCATGGCGGCTCCAGCGCGGGTCGTTCATCACGTGGGCGATCTCGCTCGCGGTGGGCGGTGTGGTCGTCGGCGGCCTCATCTCAAGCGTCGGCGGCTTCCTCAAGGGTCCGCAGATGGAGCAGTTCATCGCGCTTCTCGGCTCCAAGCAAAGCCTCACCGACGTGTTCATCGCCCTGGAGATGGGCTTCATCGGCGCCTTCGTGTCCGTCTACGGCCTCACGTCGGTGCTGCGGCTTCGCTCCGAGGAGACCGGCTCGCTCGCCGAGCCGGTGCTCGCCACCTCGGTGGGTCGCGTGAAGTGGGCGCTCAGCCATCTGGTGATCGCGCTCGTCGGGTCCGCAGCGCTGCTCACGATCTTCGGGGCGAGCGTTGGCGCGGTCGGCTCGGCAGCGCTTGGCGACTCGACGCAGTTCGGTCGGATCCTCGGCGCCGCCCTCGTGCAGCTTCCGGCGGTCTGGGTGATCATCGGCATCGGCACGGCCTCGTTCGGGCTGGCGCCCGGGCAGACGGTGGTCAGTTGGGTGGCGCTCGTTGGGTTCTTCCTGCTCGGCGAGCTCGGGTCGCTCTTCAAGCTCGACCAGTGGGTGATGGACCTGTCACCGTTCGCGCACATCCCGCGTCTTCCGGGCGGCGAGATCACGGCGACACCGATCGTGGTGCTTGTGCTCATCGCCGCGGCGCTCGTCGTCATAGGGCTTGTCGGCCTGCGGCGCCGCAACATCGGCACCGCGTAGGCGCCAGCAGCCACAATCGCGGCGGGCGGGCCTTCGGGTTCGCCCGCCGCTTCGCTATCCTTGGCGGTGTCGCATTCGTCGCCGGAGGGGGACACGTTGGAAGATCCGATAGCCGCTAACCGCGAGCTCTGGAACGCCTGGGCCGATGCGCACGTGGATTCCGAGTTCTACGACACCAAGGGATTCCTCGCCGGTCGAGAGACGATCGACCGAGTAGAGCTTGAAGGCGTTGGCGACGTGGACGGCAAGTCGCTGCTGCACCTGCAGTGTCACTTCGGGCAGACCACGCTGTCGTGGGCCCGGCATGGCGCGCATGCGGTGGGCGTCGACTTCTCGGAGCGTGCGATCGACATCGCGACCGGCCTTGCGGCGCAACTCGAACTGGACGCGCGGTTCATCTGCTGCAACGTCTACGACACGCTCGAGCATCTGGATGGCGAGCGCTTCGATGTGGTCTTCGCCTCGTACGGCGCCATCTCGTGGCTGCCCGAGCTCGAGCCCTGGGCGCGCGTGATCGCCGGTGCGCTCAAGCCCGGTGGCCGCTTCTTCATCGCCGAACACCATCCGTTCATCTGGATGTTCGACGACTACACCGAGGAGCTCGCACCCCCGTTCAAGTACTCGTACTTCGACGCCACCGTCTTACGCTGGGAGGAGAACGGCAGCTACGCCGCGCCCGACTCGGGCATCAAGGCGACGTCGTACTCGTGGCAGCACACCTTTGATGAGATCGTGAACGCGCTTATCGGCGCGGGGCTGCGCATCACGTCGCTTCGCGAGTACCCGTACCTGGCGTTCCAGTGGTTCCCCACGATGGTGCGTGGCGAGGACGGCTTCTGGCGCATGCCCGAGGGCGCGCCCGACCTGCCGCTCATGTTCTCCGTCACCGCCGAGGCGCCCGAGTAGCCCGCCGCCGCTTGCCGGGCGTGGTACCCTCGGCGCATGACAACACACACGCTTATCGCCACCTGCGCCACCGGCATCGAAGCACTGCTTGCCGAGGAGCTCCGCGCCCTTGGCGCCACCGACGTCCGCGAATCGCGCTCGGCCGTGTCGTTCTCGGGCACGCTTGAGACCGCGTACCGCGCGTGCCTCTGGTCGCGGCTTGCCAGCCGCATCCTGCTCACGCTCGCGAGCTTCCCCGCAATGACCGCCGAGGACCTCTACGCCGGGGTCGCGGCGGTTGAGTGGGAGCAGCACCTCTCGGCAGAGACGACGATCGCGGTCGACGCGGTGGGACGCACGCCGGGGATCACGCACTCGGGATTCGCCGCGCTCAAGGTGAAAGACGCGGTCGTCGACCAGGTGCGCGAGCGCACGGGCGAGCGGCCGTCGGTGGACCTCGAAGCGCCGGACGTGCGCCTCAATCTGCGGCTGCATAAGGGCGCTGGCTCGCTCTCGATCGACCTTTCCGGCGAGCCGCTGCATCGCCGTGGCTACCGCGCGCCGGGCGAGCAAGCCGAGGCGCCGCTCAAGGAGAACCTCGCCGCCGCGCTCCTCGTGCGCGCCGGCTGGCCGGCTATCGCTGAAACCGGCGGCTCGCTCTTCGACCCGATGTGCGGCTCGGGCACGCTCGTGCTCGAGGGCGCGCTCATGGCCGCCGACCGCGCACCGGGCCTCCTGCGCCAGCGCTGGGGCTTCGACGGGTGGCTCGGCCACGACGCCGACGTGTGGCACGCGGTGCTCGACGAGGCCGACGAGCGTGCCGAGGCGGGCATGGCGGCGCTGCCGAGCATGGCGGGCAGCGACGTGGACGCGAGCGTCATCGAGCTCGCACGCGCGTGCGTGAAGCGCGCGGGCCTGGGCGACGCGGTCACGCTCGACGTGCGCGAGCTCGGGCACACGGCACCGCCTTCGGGCGCAGCGCCCGGACTCGTCATCACGAACCCGCCCTACGGCGTCCGTCTCGGCAGCGGCGAGGATCTGGCCGGGCTCTACGCGCGGCTTGGCGAGCGGCTTGTGGAGAGCTTTGACGGCTGGACCGCCGCGATCCTCACGAGCGAGCCGGACCTCGCGCGCGCCACCAAGCTGCGCTCGCACAAGTCGTACGCGTTCATGAACGGCGCGGTCGAGACCAAGCTCTACCTCTTCGAGCTCTCCGCGCGCGTGGTGCGTGCCGAGGTGCGCCCGGCGCCGCTCGGCCTTTCCTCGGGCGCAGAGATGTTCGTGAACCGCGTGCGCAAGAACCTGCGTCACCTCGGCAAGTGGGCGCGACGCGAGGGCGTCACGTGTTGGCGTGTGTACGACGCTGACCTGCCCGAATACGCCGTGGCGATCGACATCTACGAAGGCGCCGGTCCCGATGCGGGCCGCCGTTTCGCGCACATCCAGGAGTACGCGCCGCCGCCACAGATCGACTCCGGTCGTGCCGAGGAGCGCCTCGCCGAGGTCGTCGCGGCAGCGCCGGAGGTGCTCGGCGTGGCGCCGGAAGACGTCGCGGTGAAGGTGCGCAAGCGCCAGCGCGGCGAGTCGCAGTACGAACGGCGCGACGACACCCTCGGCACGCAGATCGAGGTGGCCGAGAACGGCCTGCGCTTCCTCGTGAACCTGCACGACTACCTCGACACGGGACTCTTCCTCGACCACCGGCTCACGCGGCAGGCGCTGCGCGATTTCGCCGACGGCGAGCGCTTCCTCAACCTCTTTGGCTACACCGGCGTGGCGAGCGTGTACGCGGCGGCCGGCGGAGCGACGTCGGTGACGACCGTCGACATGTCGGCGACGTACCTCGCGTGGGCGCGCCGCAACCTCGCGCTCAACGGCTATGCCGAGAGCAACACCGTGCGCTTCGAGCGCGCCGACGTGCTCGCGTGGATCGTCGACGAGCGCAAGCGCATCGAGGTCGGACACGTGCAGCCGTACGGGCTCATCTTCCTCGACCCGCCAACCTTTTCGAACTCCAAGAAGATGGGGGAGCGCACCTTCGACGTGCAGCGCGATCACGTGGCGCTCCTGCGCGACACCGCGGCGCTGCTCGCGCCGGACGGCGTGATGGTGTTCTCCAACAACTTCCGCAAGTTCAAGCTCGCCTTCGAAGAGCTGCCCGAGCTCGACATCCAGAACGTCACCAACGCGACCATTCCGCCCGATTTTGAGCGCAATCCGAAGATCCACGTCTGCTTCGAGGTGCGGAGGAAGTAGCGATGCGTGCGACCGTGACTGGCCGGGGGGCCGCCGTACTCTCGATCGCGCTGGCCTGCGCGCTCCTCGCGACGCCCGCGTACGCATGGACGCCCGTCACGCCGCAGGTGGATGCTGCGCGCGACGTTGCCTCGGCGAAGCTGGCGGCGAGCGATGCGACCCTGCCGGCCGACCGCTACCCGTGGGCGACGCTCGCGGACGGTCACTGGCGGCTCGATGCGGCGAAGTACTGGACCTCGGGCTTCCTGCCCGGCCAGCTCTGGCTGCAGCACGAGGCGACCGGCGCGAGCGCGTGGCGTGCCTCGGCAGTGAGGCGTCAGGTGCCGATAGCGCCGTACGCGAAACTGAGCGGCAGCAACGACCTCGGCTTCATGCTGCTCACGAGCTACGGGAACGGCTACCGGCTCACCGGTGATCCCGCGTACAAGACCATGCTGCTCACGGGCGCGGCGTCGCTCTCGAAGCGCTTCAATCCGAAGGTGGGGATGGTGCGCTCGATCAACACCACGAATGGCGAGTTCTGGGTGAACAGCGACACCACGATGAACATCGCGCTGCTCTTCCGCGGGGCATCGCTTGGTGGACCGACCGCGCTGCGCACGCAGGCCGAGAGCCACGCACGGCGCGTGATGCGCGACTTCATCCGGCCGGACGGCGGTACGCGGCACCTCGTCGTCTACAACGAGAGCACCGGCGCGGTCATCCGCACGGGGACGATCCAGGGGTACTCGGCGGATTCGACCTGGTCACGCGGGCAGGCGTGGATCATCTACGGCCTCGGCGTGGCCTATCGCGAGACCGGCGACCCGGCGTATCTGGCCGCGGTGCACGCGACCTCCGACTACTGGGCAGCGCACGTGCCCGCCGACCTCGTGCCGCCGTGGGACTTCGACGCTCCCGGTCCCGACGTGCCGAGAGACTCCTCGGCGGCGGCGATCGCGGCCTCTGCGTTCCTGGAGCTGGCCGAGATCGACCCTGACCCCGCGCGGCGCGCGGCATACGCCGACCTCGGGCGACGCACCGTCGAGAGCCTGGCGAGCGACGCCTACCTGGCGAGCGACGACTCGCTCGACTCGATCCTCGCGCACGGCACGGCGCACGCACCAGCGGGCTACGTGGACCAGGGAACCTCGTGGGGCGACTACTACTTCCTCGAGGCGATCGCGCGCTTGCGCTCGCAGGTTGATCGCCTCGGTGGGCCGAACCGCTACGCGACCGCCATTCGCGTGAGCCAGGTGAGCTTCGAGAGCGCCAACACCGTCGTCGTGGTGAGCGGGACGGCGTACCCCGACGCCGTGAGCGCAAGCGCGCTTGCCGGTGTCTTCGACGCGCCGGTGCTGCTCACCGACCCGCTGCGCCTCTCGGCCGGCGTTGGTGCGGAGATCGCGCGGCTTGGCGCGACCCGCGCGATCGTTGTGGGCGGCGGCCCGGCTGTGAGCGCGCAGGTCGCACAGTCGCTCGACGCGCTTCCGGGCGTCTCGGTGGAGCGCATCGCAGGCCCCGACCGCTACGCGACCTCCGCCGCCGTTGCGCGCCGGGTGGCTGCCGAGGCGGGCGCCGCATACGCTGGCGAGGCGTTCGTTGTCCGCGGCGACGACTTCGCCGATGCGCTGGCCATCTCGCCGATCGCGTACGCGATGCACGCACCGGTGCTGCTCACGCGTCCCGGCGCGCTTCCTGCCGAGACTCGCCTTGCGCTTACCGACATCGGGGCGAGCGAGGTGCGCATCATCGGCGGCACCGGTGGTGTGTCTGCTTCGGTGGCATCCGCGCTTGCGGCGCTCACCGGTACGAGCGTCGATCGCATCCAGGGTGTCGACCGCTACGCGACCGCCGCGGCGGTGAGCGAGTGGGCGGTGGCGACTGGCCGCGCCAGCCGCGATGTCATCGGCGTGACGTCGGGTCTCGGGTTCGCCGACGCGCTTGCCGGCGGAGCCGCAATCGGTGCCCGGGGCGGCGTGCTGCTCCTTACGCGACCGACCGACCTCAGCCCGAGTGCCGCGAGCTTCCTCGCTGCGCGCGGCGACACGTCGACTCGCGCGATCGTCTTCGGCGGGGACTCCGTGGTGTCAGGACGTGCGGCGTGGGGAGTCGACCAGGCGCTCTCGCGGTAGTCGCTGCGCCGGTAAGTGCGCGTTCAGCGTCCGTTTAGCGCCGCCGCGTACGCTCGGCAGAAAGCCAGCCGAGGGGAGCACGCGTGGAGCCGACGCGTCCGGGGCAACTGATGGCGCAGCTACGGGCGGCGCTGCGCTCGCGCCACTACAGCCGACGAACCGAGCAGGCGTACTGCCTGTGGGTGACGCGCTTCATCCGCTTCCACCGTCTCCGTCATCCTGCCGAGATGGGCGAAGCCGAGATCAACGCGTACCTCACACACCTTGCGGTTGAGGAGCACGTGGCCGCGTCGACGCAGACGCAGGCGCTCTCGGCACTGCTGTTCTTGTACCGGCACGTGATCGGGTGCGAACTTGGCGAGCTTGGCGGTGTCATTCGGGCACGCAAGCCCGAGCGGCTGCCGGTGGTGATGACTCGCGCCGAGGTCCGCGCGGTGCTCGACCACCTCGACGGCGACAAGTGGTTGATGGCATCGCTCATGTACGGCTCCGGACTGCGGCTCATGGAGTGCCTGCGATTGCGCGTGCAAGACGTCGACTTCGGGCACGGTGAGATCGTGGTGCGCAACGGCAAAGGCGCGAAGGACCGCGTGACGATGCTGCCCGACTCGCTCAAGCCGCCGCTTCAGGCGCAGCTGCGCCGAGCACGCGCGATCCACGAGCGTGATCTGGCCGAGGGATGGGGACGCGTGGTGGTGCCGGATGCCCTCGACCGCAAGTACCCCAACGCGCCGGCGCAGTGGGGCTGGCAGTGGGTCTTCCCGCAGGAGCGTCGGTGGTGCAACAAGCGGACAGGCGAGCAGGGCCGCCATCATATGCACCAGACGCTCGTCCAGCGGGCGGTGGGCGAGGCGACCCGGGCGGCGGGGGTTGCGAAGCACGTGGGGTGTCATACGCTGCGGCACTCGTTCGCGACGCACCTGCTCGAAAGCGGCTACGACATCCGGACGATCCAGGAGCTGCTCGGCCACAAGAGCCTCAACACGACGATGATCTACACCCACGTTCTCAACAAGGGAGGGCTGGGGGTCAAGAGCCCGTTCGACGTGCTGTGAGCATATCGCCGCACGCCCTCACCGCCCTGCTTACACAGACTGCACAAGCGCACTTCACCCACCTGTCTCTGTCCTTGTTGCATGAGTAGAAAAGGTATAGATTCTATATGTTTGGAGATGAACAAACCGAATCTGTCAGATTCGAGTTCGACCCAGCCAAGAGCGACGCCAACAAGGTCAAGCACGGTATCGACTTCGTTGAGGCGCAAGCACTCTGGTCGGATGACAATCTGGTGCGAGCCGCCGCTCGCGCGGCGGGGGAGCCGAGGTTCGTCTTCGTCGGGGTCATCGGAGAGAAGCACTGGTCCGAGGTGATCACATACCGAGGGGACGCGATTCGCACCATTTCGGTACGGAGGGCGCGTCAACGGAGGTGCGAGCGCATGAATGCGAGTGAGTTCGACAAGAAGTTTGACGATGGCGTCGAGGACATCATCGATGATCTCGACATGTCCAGCGCCATTCGCCCCAACAGGAGGCAGAAGCGGGTGAATGTCGACTTCCCGGTGTGGATGGTCGAGTCTCTCGACCGAGAGGCCGCGAGACTTGGTGTGACCCGACAGTCCATCATCAAAGTGTGGATCGCTGAGCGACTCGGGCGTGCAAGCTGAGTCCCGACAGCCGAGATTGAATCGCGCCGCGCGATGGTGCAAACTCAGCCTGGGGCGCAGAGGTAATCTCTTACATGGACATTCCTCTGGTGCGCCCGTGGCTTACTGAGTCAGTACATTCATTGTTAGCGTGAGCTGCCCTTTCCATCCGGGCAGCGGCAAAGAGGCAAGGGTGCGCA
>CAZGNF010000035.1:0-15868 GCA_964527045.1 uncultured Coriobacteriaceae bacterium
AACCCGAAGGTCACAGGTTCAAATCCTGTCCCCGCGACCAACATACTCGCAGGTCAGAGGCATCAAGCCCTCTGGCCTGTTTTGTTTTCGGGGCTGGTGACGAGCGTGCTCAGCGCGGGCCCTCGGGCCGAAGCACTGGTTCGATGCCGTCGGTCTGCGCTTCGCTCAGTCGTTCGCGCAGGTCGGAGGTGGGGGTGAATACGAACGCAAGTCCGCGCGTCTCCTGCTGCAGGAAGCCCAGTTCGACGAGTTCGAGGAGGTCCGCCCGTGCGGTCGAATACGCAGTGCGATGGTCGAGTCGGTGTTCGCGCAGCGTGAACTCCGCGTCGGGACGCCGCATCGCACGGCTCAGCACATCTCGCTGTCGGTAGTTGAGACGCTCGGCGTTCCGGAGCGAGTGGACGAGCGCCTCATCCTCTTCCTTCGTCGACCGGATTCGCGCGTGCAGGTCGTCGATGGCCGCAACGGTCAGCTGCAGGTGGATAAGGATCTCAGCGGTAGTGTCAACACCACCCGGAGAGCGCAGCCCAGGTTCGATCTTGGTGTACTTCACTGTGCCCGGATCCATCTGCCCCAGAGCCCATTTGCGAGCCATCACGCTTGTCGGGAGGTAGCCCAGAACCGGGAAGTCATGTTTCGCAGAGAGAAGCCGGAGCATGTGGCGAGCTACCGTCCCGTTGAAGTCGGGCACGGGACGCCAGTAGCCCACAGACCCCAGCAGGATGTATCCGCGAACCGCTATCGACTCTTGAGGGTCGCCCGTCGTCCCGTTCGCGTAGTCGCAGATTCGCTGCAGTGCCTCGGCGGCGATGTCGTCGGAGCGGATGCCCGCCGGACCCATCTGTGGTGGGCGATTGGTCTTGACCAGCCCCTGGAATACCGGGGGCACGCCGCGCAAATCGGTGCGGATTCTCGCGAGCTCGTTCAGGTCAACGCCGTGCGTAGTGCGTTCAAAAAGGTGCCTGACGAGCTCAGGCGAGAACTCCTCGCGCACAAGCGAGGGCAGCTCTCCAAGCATCTCGTACGTGTTCTTGACGATGCGGCCTTCAGGGGTCACCGGAGTGCGTCCCTGATGCAGCATGTGCTCGAGATCGGCGCTGTTGCCCTCGACTCCATCCACCTGGCATGTGGCAATAGCTTCCTGCACCTGGGCGCTCACGAGGAACCGCTGGCCACTTCGGCGCTGGACCATCTGGTGAAGCCGCGAGTCAGAGCGGCAGTGCCGCTCGATCGTTCGCAGACAGTGCCTGCCTTCCACGGTGATCGTGTACCACACCTGTTCGCCGCTTGCGACAGGAATCGGGATCGTGGTGGCGGCAAGTCTGCGGATGGTCGAGAGCGTATCCCAGAGCTGCTGCTTCGACAGCCCCTCCGGAACCGGGTAGACCGGGAGGTCGCTCCAGCAAACGTAGTCGCGGATCGCGTCGCGCGCGACTTTGGCGAACGATGGGTCTCGCAACATCCGCATCACAGTGTCGAACGTCGGCTCTGCAGGCATGGTACCCCCCCATTCGGCGCTTCCTTGCAGACACACTATCGCATTGAATCCCAGACGTATCGATTTTCGCCAGATTGACAGCTTCGCCGTGAAGGGCGATACAGGTAGAGCGAGTCAGGGATGGATTGCATGGACATGTATATGAGTCTGTCCGCAATTCTATGGGGGCTCCAAACCACACGCTGGTCCGACGGGGCTATCTGATGCATTTGTGGGTTACATCCGCATGTCTTCGATGCGGATGCAACGGCCTTCTGCTGCTCGGTGTGTGGTCCGGTGTTTGACGAGGAGAGGAGTTCGGATGGGTAGTATCACTCGACGCAGCTTCCTGAAGCTGACGGGTGTCGCACTCGCTTCGAGTGTGATGTACGAATTCGTCGGGCAGTGCCCGGCGATGGCGGCGGAAGCCGGCCAGGCGTACAAGTTGGTCGACACGCAGGAAACGACCACGATCTGCTGCTACTGCTCCGGCGGTTGCGGAACGATCGTCTCCACCCGAGACGGTCAACTGATCAACATCGAAGGCGACCCGGATCACGTCATCAACCGCGGGGGATTGTGCTCGAAGGGATCGTCGCAGTTCGGGGTCAACTCGGTCTACGACGACAAGACCGGCGAGCGCATCGTCAACCCGAACCGTCTCCAGAAGCCGCGGGTACGTCGTGCCGGCGCGACCGAGTGGGAGGAACTCTCCTGGGAGCAGGCAATCGACGAGATCGCCACGAAGATCAAGAAGACTCGCGATGAGAACTACCAGGCTACTGACGACAATGGTGTGACGGTCAACCGTTGTGAGGCTATGGCCAGTCTTGGCGCTGCGGCGCTCGACAACGAAGAGGCATACATCGTCCAGAAGCTAGCTCGTGCTCTCGGCGTGACGTATGTCGAGCACCAGGCCCGTATATGACACAGCTCCACGGTGGCCGGTCTTGGCCCCTCATTTGGTCGCGGCGCAATGACGAATCACTTCTGCGACTTCAAGAACGCTGATGTCATCATGGCTATCGGCTCCAATAATGCCGAGAATCACCCCGTCACCATGGCGTGGGTGCAGGAAGCTCGGGCAAAGGGCGGCAAGTACGTCGTCGTCGATCCCCGTTTCACCCGCTCAGCCGCGCTCGCGGACATCTACGCTCCGCTGCGCTCAGGCACGGACATCGCCTTCTTCGGCGGCCTGTACAAGTACATCATGGACAACGATCTTTGGCAGAAGGAATACGTCACCAACTACACCAACGCTTCCTTCTTGGTGAACCCCGACTTCGCGTTCGATGCCGGCGCCGGCCTCTTCTCGGGCTGGGACGACGAGAAGAAGTACGGCACTGCGGATACCTGGAAGTACCAAATCGAGAAGGAAGAGCCCTGGGACACCGCCACGACCTACTCGTGGACCCAGGCGCCGAACGTTCCGGAGTTCACCCTTCCCGTCAACAAGATCGCCAAGAAGGACCCGACGCTTCAGGATCAGAACTGCGTCTGGCAGCTCATGAAGAAGCACTACGAGCGCTACACGCCCGAGCTCGTTTCCAGCATCACCGGCTGCCCCGAGGATAAGCTTCTCGAGGTATACGAGGTCTTCGCCTCGACCGGCGCTCCCGAGAAGTCGGGAACCATCTTGTACGCGATGGGCCAGACACAGCACACCTATGGCTCACAGAACGTTCGCGCGATGGCCGTCCTGCAGTTGCTTCTCGGCAATGTTGGTATCGCAGGCGGCGGCATCAACGCGCTGCGTGGCGAGGCCAACGTCCAGGGCTCGACTGACATGGCCGTCCTCTCGCACATCATCCCCGGCTACATGGCTAGTCCGACTGCGGCGAAGCACCCCACGCTCAAGGCGTGGCTCGAAGCCGAGACGCTTGCCGCCGGCTACTGGGCCAACAAGCCCAAGTTCATGATCAGCTTGCTCAAGGAGCTGTACGGGCCGTATGCGACTCCGGAGAACGATTTCGCGTACGACATGCTTCCCAAGCTCAACGCGGTGAACCACACCGCGATCGGCGTGTTCGAGTCAATCGCTGAAGGTACCGTGAAGAGCATGATGTGCTGGGGCATGAACCCGGCCGTATCGCAGCCGAACGGCGTGTTTGTCCGAGAGATGCTGGGCAAGCTTGACTGGCTGGTGGCTGTGGATCTGTGGGAGACAGAGACGATGGGCTTCTGGAAGGCCCCTGGTGTCGATTCCGCGAGCATCCAGACAGAAGTCTACAGCCTCCCCGCAGCCTGCCACTACGAGAAGCAGGGTACCGTCTCCAACTCGGGCCGCTGGATTCAGTGGCGCTACAAGGCGGTCGACGCTCCCGGAGATGCACTCGATGACTTCGAGATCATGCATGAGCTGTTCCTGAAGCTGAAGGAGAAGTACGAGGCTGAAGGCGGCGCCAATCCTGAGCAGGTGACGAAGCTTCACTGGCCGTACGAGACCGATGGTCATGCGGACATCACCAAGGTCGCGCAAGCTGTCAACGGTTACACGGTCGAGGACGGCAAGCTCGTCAAGAACTTCACCCTCCTCAAGGCTGACGGCTCCACCGCTTCTGGCTGCTGGATCTACTCCGGCTACTTCAACAACAACGAAGCACCGAGCGATCCCACCAAGCAACCCGCTGGCTCACGCGTGAAGGACGACCCCAGTGGCCTTGGCCTCTACCCTGGTTGGGCGTTCTCGTGGCCGGTCAACCGGCGTGTCGTCTACAACCGTGCCTCGGCAGACGTGAACGGCAAGCCGTGGAATCCTGACCGCGTGCTCGTTGAGTGGGACGGTGCCAAGTGGATACGGAACGACGTGCCTGACTTCGGCTTCCAGGTCGTTGCAGCAGACGGCACGATCACGCCGACACCGCCCGGCAAGACCGCGTTCATCATGAATGCGGAGGGCACCTCGCGCCTCTTCGCGGTCGGTACCGGCATGAAGGACGGTCCGTTCCCGGAGCACTACGAGCCGTTTGAGAGCCCTGCCAAGAACCTGATGAACGGTGGACAGACCAACCCGGCGCTGACGTTTGGCAAGGCCGCATCGGTCAAGCCGAGCGACCCGACCGAGTTCCCGATCGTATGCACCACGTACCGCATGACGGAGCACTGGCAGACCGGTGGTATGACTCGCAACATCCCGTGGCTGGCCGAGGCAATGCCGTCGATGTTCGTCGAGATGTCCGAGGAGCTCGCTGCCGAGAAGGGCATCGCGAACAAGGACATGGTGCGCGTGTCAAACAACCGCGGATCGATCGAGATGTACGCGATGGTCACGCCGCGATTCAAGCCATTCACCATCGACGGCAAGACCGTCCACCAGGTCGGTATGCCATGGCACTGGGGTTATGGGTCTGGCAACGCGACGGGCGCGATCGCGAATGACATCACACCGAATGTGGGCGATGCCAACACGTCGATCCCCGAGTACAAGGCATTCCTCGTCAACGTCGAGAAGGCATAAGGAGGGTATGACTCATGGCCGAGAACGCGATTCTTTATGATGCATCGAAGTGCAGCGCTTGTAAGGGCTGTCAGGTCCAGTGCAAGCAGTGGAACATGATGCCCTCCACCCTCACGAAGGACGGCAACGAGTACACCGGCACCTACCAAAGTATGTCTGACCTCAATGGTGACACGCGGCTCCTCATCGAGTTCCGCGAGGAGGACACCCCAAAGGGCATCGAGTGGGCCTTCTCACGCCGCGCCTGCTTCCATTGCTCGGAGCCCGCGTGCATGGATGTGTGCCCGGTCGGTGCGATCAGCAAGCTCGACGACGGTACGGTCAAGCTCGACAGCGCAATGTGCGTCGGGTGCAAGTACTGCACCGCGGCATGTCCGTTCGAGGTGCCCAAGTTCCGAGAGAACTTCGGCGTATCCAACAAGTGCACGCTCTGCGACGATCGCGTCGCCCAGGGACGTGAACCGGCGTGCGTGCAGACCTGCCCGGCGGCCGCGATCACCTACGGCCCCCGCGACGAGATGGTCGCAGCCGGTCAGGCCCGTGTCGAGGAACTCAAGGCCGAGGGCTACGACAAGGCAGAGCTGTACGGCGTGACCGAGATGGGGGGCATGCACTCGCTCTTCGTCGCAAAGTATGGTTTTGAGGCTCACGGTCTCGTTCGCGACCCGAAGAAGCTCGACATCACGAGCCTCATGGCGATTCTGAAGCCGCTCACGGGCATCGGCGTAGCCGCCGTCTTCGGCGGGCTTGGCCTGTCGTTCCTCATGAGCATGGGTTATGAGCGCGAAGGCCTGCCTGGCAAGTCGGAGAAGAAGGAGGGGGAGGAGTAATGACACGCTACATCCAGCGGCACAGCCTCTTGAAGCGCGTGATCCACGGGATTCACACGGTGGCGTGCCTGTTCCTGATCGCAAGTGGCGTGGTCATCTTCATACCCGCTGTTGGCCGAGCGGTCGGTCCTGAGTTCGTTCAGTTCGTCCGCATCACGCACCGCTTCTTCGCTGTGATCTTCATCGGTGGCCCGCTTGTGGGTCTTGTCGTGGCGCCGAAGGGCTTCGTGCACATCGTCCAGAACCTGACCGCGAAGTGGGACGACGACGACAAGAAGTTCATGGCGCTGTTCGCCAAGTACCTGTTCGTGCCCAAGACCACCCATATGCCCAAGCAGCATGCGGTGAAGTCCGGGCAGCGGCTTTCAGACGCCGCGCTCATCCTGGCCGCCGTGCTCATCTCGGTCACTGGTGTCGTGCTGTGGGCGGGCGCCTACGTGTCACCGCAGGTCTTCGCGATTGCGCTGCTGCTCCATGATGTCGCGTTCGTCCTCGTGTCGATCATCATGGTCGTGCACGTCTATCTCGGTGCTGGGGTGTGGCAGCCGTATCGCGGTCTCGGCCGACTCATGTTCGGTAATGGCCGGGTGACAGAGGCAGAGGCCCGCTACCACTGGGGTCACTGGGCGGAAGAGGAACTCGCTAGCGGCAAGAACGTCATAGAGGAGTAATCGGCGCTCGATTGGGTTCTCTAGCTGCATTGATAGTGCCGGGGGCTCGGCCTCATGGGTCCGGCCCCCGGCACCAGCGCAAGGAAGAAGCCAGCACTTCCTGACAGCGCACTGAGCAACGATGAAGGAGTGAACTGCTTGAACATGGACCTCGTGAGCCAGGCGGCCGCGGCGTATCTTGAATCCGTCGCCGGCTCGGACGCCACACGATTGCGATTCCTGGAAGGGCTTTGGGATATTCAGGCCGCGATCGAGTCGGTCGACAGGCCGTACTCCGCACCAGAGAATGGTGCAGCCCGGGAAGCGCTTCTCAGCGGGCAGACGCTCTTCAGTGTGAGCGCCCCCGTTGTTCCGGTGGCGGACTATGCGAAGGCGGTAGCGCAGATAGCTCGATACGCGAGTGAGATGGCGGGACTTCCCGCCGAGCAGGCAGAGGCACTTCGGGCCACCGACTTCTCCGCACTACTGAACGAGGACCGCTTGGCCGGGGCCGTTCGTTCGGTGGACGAGTTCATTGCGGACGCCGTGACCGGACTCGCGGCTGACCCAAACGGTCCGTTGACGCCAGCCAGTGTTGCGTTCGTGCTGTATTCAGCACTCGTACCGTTCCTGACAGGGCCGGCCGACGCGGCGCTCAAGGCGCTGGGGGAGTTCGACCGAAGCATATGGAACGAGGGGCGCTGTCCGGTTTGTGGCGCCGCTGCTTCGTTGGGGCGGATGGGCGAGAGCACGACGCTCAAGGGCGCAGAGCGCATCTTGTGGTGCGGTTGTTGCCATAGCGAATGGGGCTACGACCGTATCCGGTGCGTTCGCTGTGGGACTCGAAACCCCGACAAGCTTCGCTACTCGCATGTTGAGGGCGATGCCGCCCATCGGCTGCAGTTGTGTGAAGCGTGTCACGGATACACACGTTTTGTATTCATTGATGACCTCGCGGTACCTCTAGCGATGGTCGTGGAAGATGCAGTCAGCGCCCAGCTCGAGGCCGTGGCCACGGATAACGGCTACACCGCGAGTGGCGACGGCGGACAGTAGGTCAAGAGCTGCCAGACGAACGTGCTGAGTAGCTGTCGTCGCGGAGCCAGGCTGCATCAATCGTAAGCCTCCACGCGCGGTCCTTTGGCGCGTCATCCAGTCTCTATGAACCTGGCCCATTGCCGGTGGGCCGGTACACCTCCTTGGGGGACTGTTGGCGCCACCCTTACCCGGGGGCCGCGGGAGGACATGCGGGGACCGAGCTTACGAGCCCGGTCCCCGCAGTTGTCCCTGATGACGACGGCTGACACTGAGGCTTGCATCAGCGGATACGTGATCGGCTGCGCAAGTCTGCGAATCGATGACTGCTGCACGAAACGGATAGTGGAACAGGCACGCAGCGGCCCCGGGGGCTCTCGCTCCCGGGGCCGCTTCTCGTGCGGAAACCACCGTCGCGTTTCGGTAAGATTAACGATAGTAAACTCATGAAGATTCGTGAAGCAGGCTTCTTTCTGCTGTACACTGTTGCCGCCGCGCAGTCATGCGCGAGACCGTGACTCCCAACAATCAATCAGGAGAGCGTGCATGAACGACGTCGAATCCTCTGCGAGACCGAAGCGCGGTGAAGCGCAGCCCGGACGCATGGCAGCCGCAAACGAGGCATTCCAAGATCCAATGGTTCGGAGGATGACGTACGCGGCGATCGCTCTCGTGATTCTGTTTGCGGCTACCCTCGTCGGTGGCTGGGCGACGGGTGTGTTCTCAACAACCAATGGAGCTCGTACTTCAGGTGAACGTCAGTTGATGCTCGCCGCCGAGGCTGTGAGCAAGCCGGGCGCGTCCGGCGCCGCATGGGCTGACTACATCGATGCGCTCGTTGTCACCGGCGATCTTCGGCAGGCACAAGTCGCGCTCGATCGTGCGCGGGCGAGCGCCGCTGCTACAACGGTACCCGATCTCGACCTGTCCGGCGCCAGACTGGCCCGCGCGAAGAAGCGCTACGAAGAGGCCGTCGAGCTTGCCGACAAGGCGATGCAGGGATACGAGGCAAGATTGGCCGCGCGTATTGCAGCAAGTGCCGAGGGAAGCAAAACGCCGTCCATCGGCGATGACTACTACAACGCAGTGCTGCTTAAGGCGCGCTCGTGTGCCGAACTGAGCCGCTGGGAAGAGGCGGTGACGGCGTTCGACATCTATATTGTCCAGTTCCCGTCAGCCGCCGATATCCTCGTGGACCGCGGCAAAGCGAAAATTGGCATGAAAGACAACGCGGGCGCCGAGAAGGACTTCCGAGAAGCGCTCCGATACGTTCCCTACGATGAAGAGGCCAAGGCCGGACTGAAGAGAATCGGAGTTGCAGAATGAGCGATAGTCCACGCCTTGAATCGGCGAACGCCGGACGCACCGCGGCCCGCTCGCCCCAGGGACGACGGGTTCTCATGCTTGTCCTCGCGATCCTGATAGCGCTTCTGGGGCTCTCCTCATACCTTCTCTACAGCCTGTTCGCCGTGCCCGGCGGCACGGGGAGCACGGCGGGAGAGGTTGATACAGGCGGGCTAACGTGGGTGCGCTCCATCTACGGGAAGTCGAACACCCCGGAGGGTCTGTTCGGACAGACGGTTGCGGCGGTGCCCGGGGCCGACGGGACGATCTGGGTCACGGACGCGATCACCCGCTCGCTCATGCGCTTCTCCCCGGATGGCACCTACGGCGGGGAGTTGAACTCCGTAGACGCGTCGGGGCCGCTTCAGGCTCCGTCCCGAATAGCAGTCGGTCCTGATGGATTGATATACGTGTGCGAGACCGCGCTCGACACCGTTCGCGTGCTTCGTCCTGATGGCACAGACGAGGGCGCGATCAGCATTCCGCAGCCGGTATCGGTTGCCGTAAGCGAGACCCGCATCGCGATCGGGTCCGTCTACGGCTTCGCTATCCTCGACGCTCTGGGCAAGCCCATCAAAGTGGTCGGCACCCGCGGCAAGGGCGAGGATCAATTTGACTATGTGCACGGCATTGCGCTCGATGCCGAAGACAATGTCTACGTGACCGACTCGTACAACAACCGCCTGAGCGCGTATGACCGCAATGGCAAGCGCCTCTGGATCATTCGCACGGGAGCCCCCGCAAACAGCGCCGTAATGGACAATGGCATGCTTGCGCCGCAAAAGGAGACGACCGGGGCGGTGGTGACCGGAGACGATGCGCTCCAGCTGCCGCTTGGGCTGACCGTCGACGGTGCGGGGCGGGTCGTGGTCATCGACATGTACGAGTGCGCGCTGGCCGTCTTTGACGCCAAGACGGGCGCGTTCATCGGCAAGTACGGTGAGTCGGGTGCCGATGACGGACAGTTCTTCTATCCGGTTAGCGTGGGATATGACAGTGGACGCGATTGGTTCACGGTGGCCGATGCCTTCAACCGCCGGATCCAAATCGTTCGCATACCTGAATCATCCAGAGGTGTCGAGGTTGGAGCCGTCATCAAGCGGAGCCTCGCGGGTCCGCTGAGAGCGTGCCTGTTCCCATTCATGCTACTCGCACTTGCAATCGTCACTTGGGTCATCGTGGCTATCGTCAGACGCAGAAGGGCGCGGACACAGGGTGCGGATGCGGCGGTCTTGCCATCATCCGCGTCGGGTGAGCCGAGTCTCTTCGACGACGCCGAGTAGCATCGCGCCTCAAGATCAAGCATCTCGCCGAATTATCAATAGTTAACGCCAGATAAGGGGAGTTTAGGCGTTGCTACTGCTCAATTGGCGCACTATACTTACGAAGGCTTAGGAATGCTTAGCCTAGGGGGGTTCCTCCGTGTTCGCACGGGGTTGTTCAAGGGGGCTCGAAATTACCTTGTGGAGGGGAGGTGTTTCTGTGAAGCAAGATTCGTTTCGAATTCAATCATCAATGAGGGGAACCAACATGAAGAAGACGACTCTCGTCGTCGTTCTCGCGCTCGTCCTGACCTTCGCCTTCGTGGCGAGTGCGCATGCGACCACGGGCAAGTTCTTTAAGGGTGGCGTCGACTACTACACGTGGACTAACCCCACGGGTAGCCCGACTCCCGGTTCGGCCTGGGTTGCCTCAGGTCTGAGCACCATCGCGTCCAACACCGTTTCTCCCGGTGTGCACGCGAACTACCTGGCAACGACCGCCAAGTGCGGTATCTGCCACTCGGTTCACCGTGCCGCGGGTGACGGCGTCAAGCTGCTCCCGACCGCCGACGCGACGTGCGCCGGTTGCCACACGGGCAGCACGGCCGTGACCGCCAAGGTCATCACCTGGGGTACGCTCAATATGGGATGGCGACTTGGTGACGATCCCGCGACTGCATTTGCAGAGGGCGGTGCCGGTCCGCATAACGACACGCTGTACACGTTGTACGACGACGGTGAGTGGGACGGCATCGGCGTTCCGCCGGCACCGAGCTACTCGGTGGATCCGTTCGCCCGCTACGGCTGTGCCACTCGCCGTTGCCACGCCACGAACCCGCACGGCGCCAACAGCTCGAAGTACACGATCTTCGCCGCCAAGCTGCTCTTCAACAACAGCCCGGCTGACGACGATGCTGAGTACCCCGACTTGGTTGCCGCGCACGGTAACGGCACCTACGGCGGCGACGACGCCGTCTGGGATGACCTGGGCGCCACCGACGCTTCTGTCGAGCGTTTCGTCACCAACAACAGCTCGGTCGTCTCCACGACTGCGGCTGGCGACATCCTGATCCACGGTGTCCTTCCGGATGCCAACGAGACGCACGCGCTTGTCTCGGGTCTGACCTGCGGTCGCCCCTCCAACCCGGCAACGGGCGAGGACGAGTGCCACGCTGAGGCCTCGTATGCGATCGTCGACAAGGCCATCAAG
This sequence comes from uncultured Coriobacteriaceae bacterium, assembly GCA_964527045.1. Classification (GTDB taxonomy): domain Bacteria; phylum Actinomycetota; class Coriobacteriia; order Anaerosomatales; family Anaerosomataceae; genus UBA2286. The sequence goes on from CAZGNF010000035.1 coordinate 11,266, forward strand.
GAGGATCGCAACCACGCAACCCTGATCACTGGCAACGATGGTAGCCTGCCCGCCTATCCCAACACCACACAGGATCCGGTTGACGGAAGCAACAACTTCTTCCGTACCGACAACACGGGTGAAGAGGCTCCCGGCTTCGGCGGTAACGACAACCGCGACTCGAAGACCGGTCACGTAGCTGGTACGTTCGCTGCGGTTGCGGCTGACGGCTCCTACGCTCCGATCGCCGGCTGCACCAGCTGCCACGATCAGACCGACTCGGCCAACACCGTTGCTGGCAACTTCACGTTCCCGCACGGCCAGACCCCGGTCGGAACCACGAACGCGCTTGCCGAGAACGGCACCACCGGTACGATGGTGCGCTCGCGCATCTGGTCCGGTTGGAGCGGCGCTGTTGGTGCTCAGAGGACGGTCACGACCAGCACCAGCAAGGCCTACGACGGTCAGTGCCTCAAGTGCCATCGTGATGGCGCTGGCGAGGGTATCGGTCTCACGAAGTAACACTGCTTGCAACGAGGGTCATCTTGACCTCGACCAGAGGGAGCCGGCTCCACAGGGGCCGGCTCCCTTCTCATGTCCCCGTGCTCCTGAATCGCGTAGTGTTGATGCGTGGATCCGACAAGCGGATAGGCTTTGCTTAGGAAGGCTGTGTTATTCTGAAGCCGCACTATGTGAGCGCACTTCTGACCCTGCGTCGCGAGGCAATCTCCCGTGCATAACGACAGCTCTCCAGGCCTGCGCCGGAGGATCATCTGGTTGGTAGCCGCCCTGATCGCCATCGTCGTGTTGGCGCTCGGCGCCTACAATGCCATCGCCCTGCCGGGGTGCCGTTCATGCCATGACCGAGAGGACTTCCGCACCGCGACGGCGTCGTCGCCACACGCTGATGTCGACTGTCGCTCGTGTCACGTGCCTGCGGGTTCTCTTGACCGGGCCGCGTTCTCGTTGCGTCAAACGGTGCACATGTTCGTGCCGCTCACTGGCGGCGCGGAGCGTGACGCCGCGGCGGTGCCTGATTCGCGGTGCCTCACGTGTCATGAAGACGTAACAGGCGCAGTGGTCTCCTCCGGTGGCCTCCGTATCGCCCATGCCACCTGCTCGGTCGGAATCGCGTGCTCTGATTGCCATTCGGCTACCGCACACGGGACGGCGACATCGTGGTTGCGTGTCTACGACATGGATCGGTGTCTGTCGTGCCACGTGACGACAGAGCAGACCAACTGCGATCTGTGCCACGAAAGCCGCCTCGCTGCGGGAAGGATCAAGTCGGGCAGCTTCGCGATTGTGCATGGCTCTGAGTGGCGCACAACGCATGGGCTCGGCAATGCCGCGACCTGCGGAGTGTGCCACCAACAGGCTGATTGCGTGGATTGCCACGGCCCCGGCCTACCTCACGATGCGCACTTCATCGAGGTCCACTCGGAGTACTCGACCAAGAAGGGCGCCAAGTGCTCCGGCTGCCACGATGCGTCGTTCTGCGACGGCTGTCACGGTATGCCGATGCCCCACGCTGTGAGCTTCACCGAGACTCACGCCACGGCCGCCGCCGCGCAGCCGGCTCTCTGTGAGCGCTGCCACGCCGATCCGGATTGCCAGACGTGCCACGAAAAGCACGTGCATCCCGGCGGAGCCATCTGTGGCAAAGGCGCGCAAGGGGGTGGGAGCTAGTGGGGAGCGTGCCCGCACGGCTGGCTGACCTGCCTTCATACATCATCTACATCCTGTTCAACCCGGCGCTCAATCCAAAGGCCGCGCTCATCATCTACGCGGCAACCGGCGTGCTGCTCCTCCTTGTCCTGGCAATCGGCGTCGCGCTTATCACGCGACTTCCAAAGGGTGAGAGGATCGCACGCGAACAAGTGCTGGTTGAAGTCGGTGACCCTGATGAGCCGGACGCTGACGAAGCGGAGGCGCCGGATCAGGCGGGAGCGCCAGCGCGTGCGCCCTTGCGCGTCCGTCAGCAGAAGACGCCGGTACCGCCTCTAAGCACGCGTGCACGCGCCGTCATCGGTGTGGTTGTGGTTGTGGCGTTGGTCGCGATCTGGGGAATCGCTGGCTACTCGACGTCGGATTCAGATCTCTGCCGAGGCTGCCATTGGCCCGCAGCGCAGCACGCGCAGGCTCTCGAGGGCGCCGATCCACACGTGAGCGTCGCCTGCGTGTCCTGCCATGAATCAGGAGGTATCGTCGGCCGCTACTTCACGGCCGTGCCCGCCCGGGTGCTTCACTTCGCGCTTAGCCAATCGGCGGAGGCACAGCCGGGAGAGTATGGGCGCATCAACGTCTCGGCCTGTTCGAGTTGTCACGAGTCTGCGCTCACGGGTGTGGTGGCCGATGAGCAGCGCGGCCTTCGGGTCTCGCACAGCGAACCCCTTGCTGCGTCCGCTGTGTGCGTCGACTGCCACGCCATGAATGCGGGTGTGGTCGGCGCCCACAATGCAGGCATGGGCCCATGTCTGAGATGCCATGATTCGAAGCAGGCCTCGGCGAAATGCGAGACCTGTCATGACGAGAAGGCCGCATCGGCTGCTCGAGCGCGGACCGCGTCCTTCTCTCAGGCCCAGATCAAGGACATCTCGTGTGGTGGGTGTCATGACGAGAAGAAGGAATGCGATGGGTGTCACGGCCTGCGCATGCCGCATACGACTGAGTTCAAGATGTACGCACACTCGCGGGCTGGCGCCGTGGACTTCTGGTACAACGGGGGGGAGACCTGCTCCCGCTGCCACACAGCTACGCGGCGTCCGTGCCAGACGTGCCACGGGACGATCATGGGTCGTGCTCACGGCACGAACGCCTGGCTCGGTGCGACGCATCGGTCGGCCAAGGGGTCATCGTGCGACGGATGCCACGGCATGTACGCCTACACGGCGTCTCGTGACTTCTGCAACGACATCTGTCACACGCCGGCGGCCATCGCGGGGAGCCCGCGCTAGCGCCTCGGCGCTCGCGTGCGCTCTAGCTCACGACTCCGAGTCGCTTCCCCACGCGCGTGAATGCCTCGACCGCGGCATCCAGCTGCTCGTCGGTGTGCGCCGCTGAGACCTGCACGCGGATGCGCGCGGCGCCCTTCGGAACCACCGGGTAGCTGAAGCCGATCACGTAGATGCCTTCAGCAAGCAGCGCCTCGGCCATCTGGTGGGCCAGCGCCTCGTCGTTGAGCATCACGGGGACGATTGGATGTGTGCCGGGGCGGATGTCGAAGCCGGCGGCGGTCATGCGCTCGCGGAACGAGAGAGCGCTCGCCTCCAGGCGGTCGCGCAGCGCGGTCGTCTCGGAAAGCAGCTCGAGGACGGCCACGGTGGTTGCCGCGATCACGGGCGCTACGGTGTTGGAGAACAGGTACGGGCGGCTCTTCTGGCGCAGCCACTCCACGATCTCGGCGCGACCGGACAGACAACCTCCCGAGGCGCCGCCGAGCGCTTTGCCGAACGTGGTGGTGATTACATCCACGCGATCCTGTACTCCGCAGAGTTCGGGTGTGCCTCGGCCGGTTGCGCCAACGAAGCCGGTTGCGTGCGAGTCGTCCACCATCACGAGCGCATCGAATTCCTCGGCAAGGTCGCAGATCTCGGCAAGCGGAGCGATGTCGCCGTCCATCGAGAAGACGCCGTCGGTGGCGATCACGCGGTAGCGGGCCGAGGCGGCCGCTTCGAGCTTTGCGCGCAGGTCGGCCATGTCGGCGTGGGTGTAGATGAACCGCTTCGCCTTGGTGAGCCGCACGCCGTCGATGACCGACGCGTGGTTGAGCGCATCGGCGATGATGGCGTCCTCGGGTCCGAAGAACGGTTCGAAGAAGCCACCGTTCGCATCGAACGCCGAGGAGTAGAGGATCGTATCCTCCATGCTCAGGAACTCGCTCAGGCGCGCCTCAAGCTCCTTGTGGATCGCCATCGTGCCGCAGATGAAGCGCACCGAGGAGGTCCCGAAGCCCCAGCGCTCGAGCGCCGCCTGCGCTGCCGCGTTCACGCGCGGGTCGTTCGTCAGGCCGAGGTAGTTGTTCGCGCAGAAGTTGATGACCTCGCGCTCGCCGCCCTCCGGCGTCGCCACGCGGATGACCGGCCCCTGCGGCGAGACGATGACGCGCTCGCTCTTGTAGAGGCTGGCGGCGTGCAGTGCCTCGATCTCGGCGCAGAGCGAGTCCTTCATACTTCCGAACATCACAGACCTCCCAGGTCCAGGACGACCTTGCCGCTCTGCCCGTTGATCATGGCAGCGAACCCGGCCTCGTACTCAACGAATGGCAGCTCATGGGTGATCACAGGCGCGATGTCGAGCCCGCTTTGCAGCATCGTCTGCATCTTGTACCAAGTCTCCCAGATCTCGCGGCCGTAGATGCCCTTGATGGTGAGCCCTCGGAACACGACTTCGTCCCAGTCAATAGCGACAGGCCCCGGTGCGATGCCGAGAAGCGCGATGCGGCCGCCGTTATGCATGGATTCCAGCATCGACTCGAAGGCGGTGCCGTTGCCGCTCATCTCGAGGCCCACGTCGAAGCCGATCATCCCAAGGTCGTGCATGACCTCGGCGATCGTCTCACGCGTCACGTTCACGGCGCGCGTCGCACCCATGCCACGCGCGCCGTGAACGTGACGCGTGAGAC
>CAZGNF010000036.1:0-15761 GCA_964527045.1 uncultured Coriobacteriaceae bacterium
AGCCCTTCGTCCCGGAAGGGGACTGACATGGCACGACGATCTCCCATGAATGAGCGCTACCAGAAGCAGAACGCGCACGCGGGCAAGACCCGCAAGAGCGCTTCCTCGGCCAAGCCGAAGCGCGAGGCAGGCACCTACTCGAGCTCACCTGAGAAGAAGGCGCCCGCCAAGAAGAAGAAGCCGACCTGGTCAGAGATGGTGCCGAGCACGCCCGAGATCAAGAAGTGGCGGCGCATCTGGTACGTCTTCCTCGCCATCGCGATCGTTGGCTTCGGCGTGGCGTACTGGGGACAGCAGGTCCGCAGCAACGTGCTCTCGACCGTCGGCTTCATCGTTGAGCTCGTTGGTGTCGGCGTGGCCATCACCATCGACCTCGTCGTGATCCGCAAGCTGCGAACCCAGGCAATCAAGGACCGTGACGCGGGCAAGAAGGGCAAGCCCGCCGAGAAGACCGCACCCAAGTCCGACAATGACGCATCGGCAGCGGACGCAGGGAAGGACCCTTCGTGAACCTGAAGAGCGTTCCGCCTCGCGTCCGGGGCTACATGTACATTGCGTGGACCGGCATGGCACTTGGCGCCCTCGGGGTGCTCGGCTTCATCCTGTCGTTCTGGCAGGTCGGCAGCGTCGCAGTTGCCGAGGCGGACCTCGCTGCCGCGACGCCATGGTTCGCGTACATATCGATCTTCGTCTGGCTCATCGGCCTGGCGGTCGCATGGTACGGACGTCGCAAGCTGGACGCGGCGGTGCGTGAGCGCAAGAAGGAGCTCGCGGACGCCGCTCGGGTGGAACTCGACTGAAGGAGCTACATCGCATGGCACGGTTTCAGATCTTCGTGACATACAAGAAGGGCATCTTCGATCCGCCCGGCGCCACCGCCGAACGCGCGCTCGTGAGCCTCGGCTACGACGAGGTCTCCTCGGTGAAGATCGGCAAGTTCATCCAGCTCGAGGTCGCTGACGGTACCTCCGAGGAGCGCGTCGCCGAGATGTGCGGCAAGCTGCTCGCCAACCCGGTCATCGAGGACTTCCGTATCGAGCCGGTCGAGGAGGCGTAGGTATGCGCTTCGGCGTTGTCATCTTCCCGGGCAGCAACTGCGAGCAGGACGTCATTCACGCGGCACACGTCCTCGGCCACGAGGCCGACTTCGTCTGGCACGGGGACACCGACCTTTCCGGCTTCGACGCGATCGTGCTCCCCGGCGGCTTCAGCTATGGCGACTACATCCGCTGCGGCGCCGTCGCGCGCTTCTCGCCGGTGATGGCCGAGGTCGTTCGCTTCGCCGAGCGGGGCGGTCCCGTCATCGGCATCTGCAACGGTTTCCAGATCCTCACCGAGGCGCACTTGCTGCCGGGCGCACTGCTGCGTAACCGCGGCCTCAAGTTCATCTGCAAGCAGACCACGCTCAAGGTCGAAGAGAGCGCCTGCCAGTGGATGGACGCCGCCCCGGGAACGCTCCTGCGCATCCCGATCAACCACAACGAAGGCAACTACATCTGCGACCCCGAGACACGTGCGCGCATGGAGGCGAACGGGCAGATCGTGCTGCGGTACTGCGAACCTGACGGGTCGCGTGCCGAGGGCGGCAGCGCCCCCAACGGCGCGCTCGATGACATCGCCGGCATCTGCAACGAGCGCGGCAACGTCTTCGGCCTTATGCCGCATCCGGAGCGAGTCGTCGACCCTGCGGTCGGGATCACCGACGGGGCGGTCGTCTTCACATCGATCGCCCGCAGACTGGCGGAGGTGGGGTAGATGCACGGCAACACGCTTGCGGGACCCGGGATTATCTTCTTCCAGGTACTCACGTTCGTGCTGGTAGCGGGATCTTTGGCGATGATCGTGCATGCGCTCTCGCGCAAGGCCGATCGCTGGGCGCATCCGTGGACGCGCTTCATCTGGGTGGGGCTCGGCGCCGCTTGGGCTCTCTCGCTCGTGTTCGCGCTCATCTGGCGCAACGACACCACGTTTACCATCGTCGGCATCGCGTTCGTCGTGATCCTGGTGACCGAGGTCGCGTACCTGCTGCGCGTCGTCTTCCCGGCGCGTGCTGCGGCCGCGATCGCCGCCGTACCGCCAGAGCCCGAACCGCTGCTCGACGCCACTGTCATTTCCGAGCCAACCCCCGAGGAGCAGTCGCCTGATGCGTGAGGACCTCGCCCCTGAACTCGCACCGCAGCTTGCCGTCGAGCTTGGCCTCAAGCCCGCCGAGTACGACAAGGTCGTCGAGATCCTTGGCAGAACGCCGACGGTGACCGAGCTCTACATGTATTCGCTCATGTGGAGCGAGCACTGCAGCTACAAGCACTCACGCAAGGCGCTCCGTATGTTCCCGACCGAGGGCGCGCATGTACTCCAGGGCCCCGGCGAGAACGCTGGCGTCATCGGCGTGGGGGACGGCTGGGCGCTTGCGTTCAAGATGGAGTCGCACAACCATCCCTCGGCTATTGAGCCGTACCAGGGCGCGGCCACCGGCGTGGGCGGCATCATCCGCGACATCTTCACGATGGGTGCGCGCCCGATTGCCTCGCTCAACTCGCTCCGCTTCGGCACGCTCGACAAGCCGCGGCAGCGCTACCTGTTCGAGGGTGCGGTCGCAGGCATCGGCGGCTACGGCAACTGCCTCGGCGTGCCGACGGTTGGCGGCGAGGTGTACTTCGACGAGGCGTACGAGGGCAACTGCCTCATCAACGCGATGTCGCTCGGCCTCATGCGCGAGGAGAAGCTCACCAGTGCCGTCGCATCCGGCCCCGGCAACCTCGTGCTGCTCATCGGCTCCACGACCGGCCGAGACGGTATCGGCGGAGCCTCCACGCTGGCCAGCCAGGAGTTCGACGAGAAGGCCGAGGACAAGCGGCCTTCCGTGCAGGTGGGCGACCCATTCGAGGAGAAGCTGCTCATCGAGGCGTGCCTCGAGCTGCTCGAGGAGGGGCTGCTCGTTGGTCTGGGCGACCTTGGCGCTGCGGGTCTCACCTCCTCGGCAAGCGAGATGGCGAGCCGCGGCGGCGTGGGCCTCGACATCGACGTTACCAAGATTCCCGCGCGCGAAGACGCGATGAAGCCGTTCGAGTTCATGGTCTCTGAGAGCCAGGAGCGCATGCTTGCGGTCCTCGTGCCCGAGAACCTCGAGGCCGCGCAGGCCGTGTGTACCAAGTGGGGGCTGCGCTCGACGGTCATCGGAACCGTCACCGATACCGGACGCTTCGTGGTCCGCGAGGGTGACGAGGTCGTCGCCGATATGCCCGCGGCCACGCTCGCTCACGACGCCCCTATCTACGACCCGGCGATGACTCGCCCGGCGTATCTCGACGAGGTGCAGGCGTTCGATCCGGTCACGGAACTCGATCACCCCGGGTGCGAGTACGTGCTCGACGACATCGTGCTGGCGCTTCTTGCGAGCCCCAACATCTGCTCGCGCCGCTGGATCTGGCAGCAGTACGACCACCAGGTGATGTTGAACACGGTCGTGCTGCCGGGCGGCGATGCGGCGGTTCTGCGCATCGGCGACACCGGCCGAGGCGAGATGACCGGGCGCGGCGTCGCGGTGTCAAGCGACTGCAATGGCCGCTACTGCTATCTCGACCCGTATGTTGGCGCGCAGATCGCGTTCGCCGAGGCGGCGCGCAACGTCGCATGTTCCGGCGGCACGCCTGCGGCGATCACCGACTGCCTCAACTTCGGCAATCCCGAGAAGCCCGAGGTCTTCTGGACCTTCTATGAGGCCATCCGCGGTCTGTCGGACGCATGTCGCGCGTTCGGCGTGCCGGTCATCAGCGGCAACGTGAGCTTCTACAACGAGAGCTTCGGCTCGCCGATCTACCCGACACCGACTGTGGGCATGGTCGGTGTGATGGAGGACGTCTCCAAGCACTGCACTGTCGCGTTCAAGGACGAAGGCGACGTCATCTTCCTGCTCGGGGAGACAGAGAACGAGATCGGCGGCAGCGAGTACCTCAAGCTGGCGCATGGCGTCGTCTCGGGCAAGCCGCCAGCGCTTGACCTGGCGCTTGAGAAGGCCGTGCAGGCGACGGTTCTCGCAGCTATCCACGCGGGCATCGCAAAGTCCGCGCACGACTGCTCGGAAGGTGGTCTCGCCGTCACGCTCGCCGAATGCTGCATGGCCGGTGACCTCGGCGCCGACATTCACCTCGACGACGACCTTCCGGCATACGCATCGCTCTTCTCGGAGACGCAGAGCCGCATCGTCGTCACCGTTGCGCCCGAGGATGCCGAGCGGCTCGTGGAGATCGCGCTCACGAATGAGATTCCGTACGCCGTGATCGGCACCGTCGGCGGCGAGAAGCTCGCCATCGAAGACCGAGTCAGCGTTTCGCTCACGCAACTCCGCGAGGCGTGGGAGCCTGCTCTCGAGCGGGCGCTTGCGGGCGAGTAGGGCCCCGCTCGGGGTGTGAACGGTTTCACAGTCGGATAAACGGGCATTACCGCAGACGAACGGTCGTATTGAGACGACGACCGTTCGTCTGATTGCGTTTCAGATACCACTCGTCGCCGCCGATGAACCGTTTAGCGTCAGAACTTAGACGCGAGACGGTTACAGGCTCAGGGGTGAGGGGTGTTGGCGATGAAGGCACGTATGGGAGCTCTCTCGGTACTGCTGGCGGCGGTGCTGGTTACGGTTCTCGGACTCGGCTCGGTTTCGGCCTTCGGGCTTGAAGCACCGGTCTTTGGTGAGTCGAGCATGATCCAGGATCCGGCGGCCCCGCGCGATGTTGCGGTGGCGGACTTCAATGAAGACGGCTATGACGACGTCGTCAGCGCAGTAACCGGTGCAGAAGTTGATTCTGCAGGCGTTGCAGTCTCGATGGGCGGCATGGATCCGATTCTCTCCGCCCCCGTGATGATCGGCGTAGGCGGGCCGACATGGGCCGTTGTGACCGCGGACTTCGACCAGGATGGCCACGCTGACGTGGCAGCTTCTCTCGGCGAAGGGGTCGGGATAGCGGTGCTGCTCGGCCATGGTGACGGCACGTTTGGGGAGCCGGTCATCTACCTGACAAGCGGTCCGGTTCGCGGACTCGTCGTCGCGGACATGAACGCCGACGGCTGGCTCGACATCGTTGGTGCCGAACCGGAGTATCCGGGCATCGTGGTCATGACCGGTGAAGGCGGCGGATTCTGTGTTGGCGAGTTCGACATTGCAGGCGCGGGTAACCTCCTCGAGCTCTCGGCAGGCCAGCTTGTGGGGGACGCGCTCCCCGACATCGCTGCTGCAGACAACTTCGGCGCATGCATCTTCGTTCTCGAGAACACGGGCTCCGGGTTTGCGACGACCGTGACCCTTCCTACCGGTGAGCAGCCGCGAGCCGTGGCTATCGCGGACTTCGACAACGACGGCAATGATGATGTTGCCGCATCCAGCAGCATCGCCTCTGACGTTGAGATCTTCCTCGGCAACGGCGCTGGCGAATTCGCCGATCCAACCGTTGCCGTTGCGGGAGACGACGCCCGCACGGGCGCAATCGCCGTGCTGGACCTTGATGGCGACGGTGACGTCGACCTGCTCGCCGTGAACGCGACGACCGGTGGGCTCGTGGCGTTCGAGAACGACGGGAGCGGGAACCTCGTGGCCATCGAGAGTTCCTCGGTGGCATCTGGACCGACCGCGATCGCAATCGGCAACCCCAATGCGGACGCGGTCATCGATGTCGTCGTCGCCGATTATGGTGACGGGTGCATTCGTGTGATCGCGTCGCCGCAGACCGTCGCGTTCAGCGCCTACAGGCTTCCCGTGCCGGTGCCCAGCACGCTCGATACGCTTGAGGTTGCAGGTGCCACCAGGTACGAGACGGCCGTCGAGGCATCCAAGCTCGCGTTTGACGGCGGCAGCGATCACGTTGTCATCGCAAGTGGCGAGAACTGGCCCGACGCGGTCACGGCCTCGGCGCTGGCAGGTCGCCTGCACGCCCCGCTGCTGCTCACCCGCAAGGATGCGCTGCCGCAGGTCGTCGCAGACGAGATCTGGCGCCTTGGCGCGACAGACGCGGTCGTGATCGGTGGAGAGGCCGCTGTCTCCAAGGCAGTTGTCGACGCCCTTGAGCCGCTTGTCGGCACCGGCGACGTCAGCCGTCTGGCCGGAGCCACCCGCTATGAGACCGCCGACGCGGTCGCTCGCGAGGTCATCGCGCTCGCCGGCGACACCTATGACGGACGCGCATTCGTGGCCACCGGCCGCGCCTTCGCGGACGCACTCGCTGCATCGCCGCTGGCGAACGTAAGCGGTGCACCCGTCTTCCTGACGCCGCCAGAAGGTCGCGCGGCTCTGCAAGACGAGATGCTCAGTGGCGGCGTCACGGACGTCATCATCCTCGGCGGGCTCCCGGCAGTCGGTGCGGACGTTGAGGCCGAGATGGTCTCGGCGTTCAATGCCGAGCGCGTGACCCGCCTGGCAGGCGCCGACCGGTACGCGACCGCAGCGCTGGTTGCCGAGTACGGCGTCAGCACGTTCGGTCTTGGCTGGGACGGCGTCGGCATCGCGACCGGCACGAACTTCCCGGATGCGCTTGCCGGAGGAACCATGCTTGGTTCGCGTGGAGCGGTCATGCTCCTGAGCACGCCGGATGCCCTCTCGGCTCCAGTCGGTCAGGCTCTCAGCGAGCACGCCGATGAGATCCACACGGTCATCTTCCTGGGCAGCACGCAGGCCATCGATCTGGTGACTCGCGACGCCGCAACCAGTGCCCTAAGGTAGCGCGGTCCCGCCACCGCGCCCTTAAGCCCCCAGGGACCCGTCGCTGCCCGCGGCGGGTCCCGCGCCTTTCACACAATCGTGGTATGCTACCGCGCATCAGCCCCGTCTCAAGCAGGAGTCTTCCGTCGCATGGACCCTAATTCGCCCGTCTCGGTCGAGCAGTCCTCGCAAGAATGGATACTGGAAGAGCGTCCGGATCGCCCCGAAGAAGCGTGTGGCGTATTCGCGGTCTATGGCCCCGGTGAAGACGTAGCCCGGCTCACCTACTTCGGGCTTCACGCACTGCAGCATCGCGGTCAGGAGTCGGCGGGCATCGCGGTCGCGGACGGGCATACGCTCACCGTCGTGAAGAGCCTCGGTCTCGTGCCGCAGGCGTTCAAAGAGAGCGATCTCGCGACACTTCAGGGGCATCTCGCCATCGGCCACACGCGGTACTCCACCACGGGTTCCAGCAGCGCGTGGGAGAACGCCCAGCCGATGGTCTCCTCGATCGGCACCACGACGATCGCCCTTGCCCACAACGGCAACCTCGTCAACACCGTCGAGCTTCGTGACGCGCTCAAGGGTCACGGCATCCGCTTCCGCTCCACCACCGACTCCGAGGTCATCGCAACGCTCGTCGACCACTTCACGCAGCAGCATGGGTCGATTCGCGGCGGCATTCGCGAGACCATGCGGCTTGTTCGCGGTGCCTACTCGGTCGTCCTCATGTCCGAGGAAGCGGTCTACGCATTCCGCGATCCGTACGGCGTGCGTCCGCTCTCGCTCGGCAAGCTCAACGACACCTGGGTCATCGCCTCCGAGACGTGTGGCCTCGACATCATCGGCGCGGAGTACGTGCGCGACATCGCCCCCGGCGAGATGGTGAAGATCGGTCCCGACGGCCTCGAGTCCGAGCAGGCCGTCCCTGCTGAGAAGCCCAGCCTCTGCATCTTCGAGTTCATCTACTTCGCACGCCCCGATAGCGTGCTCAACGACTGCAACCTCTACGAGGCCCGCATGCGCATGGGAGCGGCTGTGGCGCGCTCCTCGGCAGTTGAGGCCGACATCGTCATCGGCGTGCCGGACTCGGGCGTGCCGGCTGCCGTCGGCTACGCCAAGGAGAGTGGGATCCCGTTCGGCGAAGGCCTCGTGAAGAATCGCTATGTGGGCCGCACCTTCATCTCGCCGAGCCAGTCGCTTCGCCAGCAGGGCATCCGTCTCAAGCTCAATCCGCTGCGCCACGTTATCAACGGCAAGCGGCTCATCGTCGTCGACGACTCGATCGTTCGCGGCAATACCTCGCGCAAGCTTGTGGCGCTGCTGCGCGAGTCCGGTGCCGCGGAAGTGCACATGCGCATCACGTCGCCGCCCGTGAAGTGGCCGTGCTTCTACGGCATCGACACCGACACCCAGGAGCAGCTCATCGCTGCTAGCAAGTCCGTCGAGGAGGTTCGCGAGTTCATTGGCGCGGACTCGCTCGCGTACCTTTCGGTGCCGGACATGATCGAGTCAACGGGAGGCACCGCTGCCGAGTACTGCGCGGCGTGCTTCACCGGTGAGTACCCGGTCGAGATCCCCGACTCCGTCAAGCGCGGCAAGCTGAGCCTGGAGCCCGTCGGGTGAGCTTTGCCGCACTCGTGACAGGCGCTGCGCGTGCGCTGTGGCAGGGTGCGTCGCTCGGCTTCCAGTACAATCCCATGTTCGGCATCGCCGGAGCGGTCGTTGCCGCGGCGCTTCTCGGCTATCCCCGGGCGCCTCGCGAGCGCCGCTTCTGGGCGGGGGCGGTCATCGCTGTCGCATGGCTCGTCGGTGACGGGTTGATGATCCTCGGCAGGACGCGCGAGGTCGTCGACGGCGTCGGTGCATTCTCGCAGGTGACACCCGCGTGGGCCGCGTACGTGCTCGTCGCGGCGTGGGCGCTCGTCTCGCTCGGACTGGGATATGTCGCGCCGGCGTGGGCCGGCATCGCCGTCGGCCGACGCGTTACGCACGGAACGGGATGGCTCGCGGCCATGGCGATCGCGGTTGGCGCTTCGCTGGCGCTCTCCACGCTCGTGGCGTCGCTCGGGGCACTGGGATAGGCGAACGCAGCTTCCGCTCCGCTGGTATCATGTCAGCCAACAAGCATCGTCGAGCCGGAGGACTGTATGACGGACACGCCCGATAAGCCCATCTCGTACCGCGACGCAGGCGTCGACATCGATGAGGGCGCCCGAGCGGTCGAAGGCATCCGCGAGGCCGTGCGCTCCACGTACCGGCCCGAAGTCATCGGCGACATCGGCGGCTTCGGCGGGATGTTCTCGGCAGCGGCGTTCAAGGAGATGGCCGAGCCGGTCATGGTCTCCGGCACCGACGGCGTGGGCACGAAGCTCAAGCTCGCGCAGCTGCTCGGCAAGCACGACACCGTTGGCATCGACCTCGTGGCGATGTGCGTGAACGACATCCTCGTCACCGGCGCCGAGCCGCTCTTCTTCCTCGACTACATCGCGGTCGGCAAGCTCGACGCCGCACGTACCGGGCAGATCGTCTCGGGCATCGCCGAGGGGTGCCGCCAGTCGGGCTGCTCGCTCATCGGCGGCGAGATGGCAGAGCACCCCGGCGTCATGGACCCGGACGACTACGACCTCTCCGGCTTCTGCGTAGGCGTTGTGGACCGGCCGAAGGCGATCGATGGCTCCGGCATCGTGCCTGGCGATGTGATCCTCGGTCTTGGCTCCAGCGGCGCGCACAGCAACGGCTTCTCGCTCATCCGCCGCGCGCTGGTGGATGGCCACGAGGCCGAGCTCACCCTGCCGAGGGTCGACCTCGACGGTCGCACGCTCGGTGAGGCGCTCCTCGAGCCGACGCGGCTGTATGTGCGCTCCGTGCTCGGCCTGCTGCGCTCTGGCGCGAAGGTGAAGGGGATGGCGCACATCACCGGCGGTGGCATCACCGAGAACCTCAACCGCGCGCTGCCTGCGAACTGCGACGCGCGGGTCTTCCGCACCGCCTGGAAGCGCCCGCCCGTGTTCGACCTCATCCAGCAGGCTGCGTCGCTTCCGGACGACGAGATGTACCGGACGTTCAACATGGGCGTCGGCTTCGCCATCGTTCTCGATCCTGCCGAGGCACCAGCTGCGGCTGTCACGCTTCGCGCGGCCGGCGAAAGCGTCACCGAGATCGGCGAGATCGTGAGCGGCACGGGGGAGGTCGTCTATGGATAGCATCACGGCTCCCGGTGACGCCGAGGTACTTCGCGTCGGCGTGCTCATCTCCGGCAGCGGCACCAACCTGCAGGCGCTCATCGACGCCATCGACGCTCACGAGCTCGATGCGACGATCGCCGTCGTCATCTCCAACAAGCATGACGCGTTCGGCCTCGAGCGTGCTCGCAAGGCCGGCATTCCCGCGGTCTACGTCGACCGAACCGCGTATACGACGATCGCCGCATACAACCATGCGCTGACCGAAGCGCTGAAGGCGCATGCGGTCGAACTCGTCGTGATGGCGGGGTATATGCGCCTGCTCGGCCAGGAGGTCCTCTCGGCGTATCCGCACTGCGTGATGAACCTGCATCCGGCGCTGCTCCCGGCATTCGTGGGTGCGTCCAGCATCAAGGACGCGTTCGAGCATGGCGTGAAGGTGACCGGTGTGACGGTGCACTTTGCAGACGAGGTGTTCGACCGCGGCCCCATCATCGCGCAGGAGCCGGTTCGCATCGCCGAGGACGACACGATCGCGAGCCTGGAGGCGAAGATCCACGAGGTCGAGCACCGGCTGATCGTCGAGGCAGTGCGGCTGTTCTCGGAGGGGCGGCTTGAGATCGACGGACGCCGCGTCCACGTGCTTCCGCCTCGGTAGAACACGCGCATACCCCATCTGAGCAGCCGGTTTAGATTCTGTTTAGTACCACGTGCCACGATACAGGCGGGTTCTGTCGTGGTGCGAGGGGGCACCACGACAGGCCCACCTTCCGGAGGCTTGATATGCATCTCGATGGGGGTCGGTCACGATGTACGCATGGTCGACATTCGGGCCCTATATGGGGGCCCCGATACGGCAGGAGCCGCAGTTGGATCCCGCAGCGACGCCACAGGTCGCTCTGAAAGAGACGTGCCGGGTCTCAACGGCACGTCAGATTCCATTGTGGCGATACCACGCAGCACGGCTTCGCGCTGGCGGATGTGGCGCCGATGCTATCAGCAAGGCTCATGAAGCCGCCAGGTCCGCCATCACCGCGTACGACGGGTCGCTCACATCTCGCGTGCGGCTCACGGTCGTGATAGACGTCGATGGCACGCCCTCGGCGAACGTGGAGCGCAGGCTCTCGTCGCTCGACGTCATGGACGGCATTGTTGCCGTGCCGATCATTGCCGAGGAAGACCCGGCGCTGCCACCAGGCGCGGCAAAGCCCGCCGACCGCTCGTTCTGGGACGCGGCTCACCATGAGGCGCGCGCCCAGGGCGCCGATCAGGCTCTCATCACGCGTCCCGGCGGCTTCATCATCGATGGCAGCACCGCGTCGGTCTTCTGTCGGCTCGGGACCGTCATCGCCACGCCGCCGTCGCCGGCCGCCATCGCCGGGGTGGCGCGCAGGTGGATCCTCGACAACTGCGCAACACTGGGGTACTCGGCACTGGCGGCTCCGATCAGCGTCGATGACCTTGGCGTCGCCGACGAGGTGTTCTTCGCGAATGCGTTCGGGGGAATCCGTGAGATGCAGGGCCGCGGTGGCGAGGCGTGCATCGCTCTCAGCGAGGCCATGCGGGATGTCTGGGAGCGCAGGCCCCGCAGGCGCTAGGTGGCCGACGGCGAGTGGAAGCAGGTCGTCGAGCAACAGCAGCAACCTGTCCGATGGTTTGGACTTAGGACGGCTCCAGCGCACACGCGGGAGCCGTTCTGTTGCACAATACGCAGTACAAGTCGTTCTGAAAGGGGCACCCTCGTGGATTTCGTCAAGGTCAAGCGCGCGCTCGTCTCGGTAACCGACAAGACCGGCGTCGTGGAGTTCTGCTCGGCGCTGTCGAGCGAGTTCGGGGTGGAGATCGTCTCCACCGGCGGCACCGCGAAGGTGTTGGCCGAGGCAGGTGTGCCCGTTCGCCCCATCGACGACCTCACCGGGTTCCCCGAGATGATGGATGGCCGAGTCAAGACGCTGCACCCGCGCGTTCACGGCGGCCTGCTTGCGCGCCGAGACGTGCCCGAGCACATGGCGGCGGCCGAGGAACACGGCATCGGCATGATCGACATGGTCGTCGTGAACCTCTACGCCTTCGAGGCAACAGTCGCCAAGGAGAACGTGACCGAGGAAGACGCGATCGAGAACATCGACATCGGTGGACCGAGCATGCTTCGCTCGGCATCGAAGAACTTCGCCAGCGTGGCCGTAGTGACCGAGCCCGGCAGCTACGACGCGATCCTTGCCGAGATGCGCGCCCACGACGGCGCGACGACATTCGAGACCCGCCGTGCACTCGCGGTCGACGTCTTCGCCAAGACGAGCGCGTACGACAGCGCCATCTGGATGTACCTCTCGGGATACAAGGGCCAGGCATTTCCCGAGGAGGTCCGCTTCCGCCTTGAGAAGGTCCAGGACCTCCGCTACGGCGAGAATCCGCACCAGTCGGCGGCGTTCTACCGCTTCATGGATTCGAAGCCCGAGACGCTCGCCCATGCCGAGCAGCTGCAGGGCAAGGAGCTCTCGTACAACAACATCCTCGACACCGACGCGGCGTGGACCGCGGTTCGCGAGTTCACCGATGAGCCCGCATGCGTGATCGTGAAGCACATGAACCCGTGCGGGACGTGTGTGGACGCCGACATAACCGCGGCGTACCGCAAGGCGCAGTCGGCGGATCCTGTCTCGGCATACGGCGGCGTCATGGCGTTCAACCGCCCCGTGCCCGCAAGCGTCGTCGAGGCGATCAGCGAGAACAAGCAATTCGTCGAAGTCATGATCGCGCCCGACTACACGCCTGAGGCGCTGGAGCTCCTCTCGGCCAAGCCGAACCTGCGGGTGCTCAAGACCGGAGGCGTGCGGCCCGTGGGCGGGCACTACGACAGCCGTAGCGTTGAGGGCGGCATGCTCATCCAGACGAGCGACAACGTCGTTGAGGATCCGGCGGAGTTCACGGTAGCCACCAAGCGCCAACCCACTGCCGAGGAGATAGAACAGCTGCTCTTCGCCTGGCGAGTCGCCAAGAGCGTGAAGAGCAACGCCATCCTACTCGCGAAGGACTTCATCAGCGTGGGTGTGGGCGCCGGGCAGATGAACCGCGTGAACTCGGCGCGCATCGCCGTTGAGGCCGCTGGCGAGAAGAGCGTGGGCGCCGTGTGTGCAAGCGACGCGTTCATGCCGTTCGCGGACTCGCTCGAGGTCGTTGCGGCTGCGGGCGTCACTGCGGTCATCCAGCCGGGTGGCTCGATCCGTGACGAAGAGGTCATCGCAAAGGCCGACGAGCTTGGCGTGGCGATGGTCTTCACGGGGCACCGCCACTTCCGGCACTAGGGGAGCTGCGTGGAGGAACCATCCAGGGAGTGGGACCAAGCGCTGGCGGGCATCGAGCCGGTGAGGTTCGAGTTCCCGTATGCGAATCCGAAGCTGCTGCGCCAGGCAGTCGTTTGGGGCTCCGCTGTCTATGCTGTCCTCTGTGGTGCGCTTGCGGTGTGGGGTGCCTTTGAGAAGGCCGGCTTCGCGGTGGTCTTCGGAGTGGTGCTCTTCATCTACGGTGAGGTCGTTCTCGTGATCTGGCAGCGACGCTGGATGGATCGTCTGCCCGAGGAGGTCATCCTCCGAGGAATGCAGATGAGTATTGCGAGACACGGCTTCTTCGGTTCGTCAGAGGAGCAGTACAACATCCTCGAGATTCACGATCTCAGGGACGCACTTACTGATGGCGGGCGGTACGTCATGGTCTTGCCGCTTCCGGGTCAACGCCGCTATCGCCCGGCGGTCTACGAAGTGTCCGAGCCAATCCGATTCTCGTGCCGACATGGCGCGTATTCCTTTGGCGGTGCTCCGATGGATCGTGCGGTTGCATCGGACGTCATCGAGCGGATCTCCGCGTACGATGCTGCTGTTCGCGAACGCCTTGGGATGCCGAGCGAGCCCAACATCACCACGTACGATCGCGAGCGCGTCGCCGAAGCGATGAAGCGCAGCTGGGACGTGGACGTCCCGCATGCCGCTCTCTGGTAGGTGTGCGGCAAGCCACCGTTCAGTTCTGGTTCAGCGGAGCTCGCTATGCTGACCCTGTCGGACTTGTCAGCGGGGGGCGACGTGACTACAATTCAGGTCATGACTGAACACTACTCACTAGCGCACACAAAGGCCCACCTGTCGGAGATCATCGACGGGGTCGAGGCCACGCAAGAGCACGTGGTGATTACACGCCGCGGTAAGCCCTCGGTGCTCATCATCGGTGTCGACGAGTACGAGAGCATCATGGAAACGCTCGATGCGATGGCCACCCCGGGACTCCTTGAGGACGTCAAGCAGGCCGAGGCGGACTATGCCGCGGGCAAGTACTTCACGCTTGAGGACATCAAGCGAGACCTCGAGAATCGTCGGGAGTGATGCCGCGTGAGCTCGTATGAGCTACGCGTCGTCCCCTCCGCACGTCGTGCACTTGGTCGTCTTCCGCTTCGGTTCGCAACCGCGGTCTTTGCGTTCATGCAAGGGCCACTCATTGAGAACCCGCGTCGGGTGGGCAGGCCGTTGAGGGATGATCTCGTAGGACTTCATGCCGCGCGCGTCGGCATGTATCGCGTCATGTATCGGATCATCGACACCGAGCATGTGGTGCTCGTCACGCGCATCGACCACCGGGCGGACATCTACCGGCCTCGCTGAGCCGACCTATTCCGAGAGCTGGCGCACGACCCGCTGCGGGAAGGGGAACTCGATCCCTTCCTCGGCAAAACGGGCGTGCAGGCGCTTGATGAACTCGCTCTTGAGCGCGTACTGATCGCCGTACTCGAGCACCCGCATGATGATCGCCGCCTGCACCTGCGAATCGCCGAAACCGCGGAAGCGCATGAGCGGCTCCCAGTCGGTGATGTCGGGCTGCAGCTCGGCCATTACACGCGCGGCAACGTCGAGTGCGATGGCCTCGGTGCGGTCAAGATCGCTGCCGTATGCGACGCCGAACTCCACGGTGATGGAGAGCGGCTGCTCGGGCAGCTGGTAGTTGGTGACGATCGCCTGGCCAAGCTTAGCGTTCGGCACGACCACGAGGTTGTTCGACTGCGTGCGAAGCGTGGTGTAGCGCCACGCGATGTCCTCGACGGTGCCCTCCTGACCGGTCTCAAGCAGGAGATAGTCGCCCGGCCGCACCTGCTTGGACGCCACGATCTGCAGCCCCGCGAAGAGGTTGCCGAGCGTGTCCTGGAGTGCGAGCGCGACCGCCAGGCCTCCAACGCCGAGCGCGGTGAGCACCGGCGTGATGGAGACGTTGAGCGCATTGAGGATGATGAGAGCGCCAAGCAGCACGATGGCGATGCGGGTGAGGTTCACGAAGATGCTCGTGGAGGGCAGCGGACCGCGTGCCGAGACCGCGTAGCTACGCACGAAGCCCGTCGCTATCCGCATTGCAGCGTAGGTGACGGTGATGCCCGCGAGCACCACCAGCGCGCGTCCTGTGAGCAGCGAGAGCCGGGGACTCCAGCCGCTGTCCTGCAGACCGAATGCTGCGCCTGCGAGCGTGAACCACCAGACCGGCATGTGGCCGAGACCCTTGAGGGTGATGCGCCACGGCATCCAGTCGCGCTTGCGCGCCAGTCCTCGAAGTCCGCCGAGCACGAGGAGGTCGGCGAGCCAGCCGACCGCGAAGCCTGCGGCGACGTAGAGCGCGAAGAGGCCCAGATCGACAGCTTCGGTTCCAAGAATGGTCATGCCAGCTCCTTCTCGGCGGTCGTTGTCCTCGATTATACGATTAGGAGCGGTGCTACGCGTTGACCCTCGGTTGAGCCGTGGGCTACACTACGCGTTGCGCTTTCTGGCCGGAAGGCCGTGCGTGGGCACGGAATGTGCTCGAACACGGGCCGTTAGCTCAGTTGGTAGAGCAGGGGACTTTTAATCCCAAGGTCATAG
>CAZGNF010000037.1:0-15694 GCA_964527045.1 uncultured Coriobacteriaceae bacterium
GCGGTTGCGGCAGCAGCCGAGGCGCTTTCCGTTGCCCAGCAGGACGCCCTTGAGTTGTCACAGGTGATTGCCACCGTCGGCGGCGACGTTGCGTCCGCCCGGGAAGAGGTTGGGCGCCTCGAGCAGTCCGCTACCGATCTTGATGCCGAAGCATCGCGGATCGACGTGCGCATACGCCAGATCGAGGAGCGCACCGCCAAGGATCGTCCCGCCGAGCGCAAGCTTGCCGACACGATACAGGCCGGCATCACGCGCCTTGACGAGCTTGAAGAGGAATCGGTCGTCAAGCGAGAGCTGCGTGATGCCCGCTTCCGAGACGAGACCGCAGTCTCGGGACGCCTCTCCACCTGTCAGGTCGAGATCGCGGCCGTCTCCGAACGTGAGGTGCACCTCAAGCGTCGCCACCACACCGTCAACGCCGATGCCGAGGAACTGGCGGCACTGGTCGAGCAGTCATCACAGACCGAGGCTGCCCTTGAGGTGCTGCGCGAGCGATTGCAGCCTCTTCACGACCTCTACACCGTGCTGCTTGAGCGCGCCGAGCATTGGGCGGTCCGACTGCGCGACCGCGCGCGCTTCGAGCAAGCGGACTCCGAGTCACTCAGAACGACGATCCACGACGCCCAGGAAGGCGTCCGTACCGCACAGGCCGAACTCGACGTCGTGAATGAAGCGATGTCCGACATTCGCGTCGAGAAGGCTCAACTCGAGGTCCAGGTTCGCGCTGCCGCGTCCCGAATCGTCGAGGAGCTGGGGATTCCGCTCGAGTCAGCGCTGCAGACGGAGCCGATCGAGAGCCGGGAGGCGGCGGTCGAAGCCGCGCATCGCCTGCGCAAGCGTATCGCGAACCTCGGTCCGGTGAACCCCGTCGCTGTCGAGGAGTATGACCAGCTCAACGCGCGCAGGGAGTTTCTCGGAAAGCAGCTTGAGGATCTGCTCTCAAGCCGGTCCGCGTTGCAGAAGGTCGTCTCGGCGATCGACCGCAAGATGCGCGACCGCTTCCTTGAGACGTTTGAGCAGGTGGACCATCACTTCCAGGAGATCTTCTCGCTGCTGTTCCCGGGCGGTCAGTCCTCGCTGCGTCTCACCGAGCCTGACGACCCCGAGACCACCGGTGTGGAAGTCGTCGCACAGCCACGCGGCAAGCGGCTCGCTAAGATGACGCTGCTCTCCGGCGGCGAGAAGTCGCTGACTGCGCTCGCGCTGCTCTTCGCGCTCTACCGAACGCGGCCGTGTCCGTTCTACATCCTCGATGAGGTCGAAGCCGCGCTTGACGACACGAACCTGCGTCGCTTTATCGCATTCACCGACAGCATGCGCGAACACACGCAGTTCATCGTGGTCAGTCACCAGCGCAGGACGATGGAGATGGCCGACGTGCTCTATGGCGTCTCGATGCAGTCCGACGGCGTGAGCAAAGTCGTCAGCCAGAAGCTGCAGCGTGTGCTCGCATCCGCCGAGCAGGTGCCGTCGTGAGTGCTTGGCTCGACAGGCTCACACAGGGCCTTTCGCGCACGCGGGAGCAGCTTGGCGGACAGCTCAACGTCTTGCTTCGACGTGGGCCCGACGTCGACGAATCGTTCTGGGGGGACCTGGAAGACGCCCTGATCGGCGCCGACATGGGCGTGACTGCAGTAACCGAGATGGTCGATCGGCTACGGGACTCCGCAAGGCGCCAGGCGATGCCCGATGCGCGCGCTGTCCTCGAGCACCTCGCGACCGAGATCGCCGGCGAGCTCCGGCTCCCGGATGCCGAGGACTTCATCGATGCATCCCCGTCCACGGTCCTCATCGTCGGGATCAATGGCACCGGCAAGACGACGACCGTCGGCAAGTTGGCTAAGGCAGCGGCCGACGCCGGTCGTACGGTTCTCATCGGCTCCGCCGACACTTTCCGGGCGGCGGCAGTCGAGCAGCTTCACATCTGGGCCGATCGCGCCGGCGTTCCCATCGTGGAAAGCGAGCGCGGAACGGACCCGGCATCGGTCGCCTTCGACGCCGTGCGCCAGGCCAAGACGAACAGTAGCGACCTGCTGCTCATCGACACCGCCGGCCGACTCCACACCTCCAAGGACCTGATGGCGGAGCTTTCCAAGGTCAAGCGAATCGTTGAGCGCGAAAGCGCGGCCCCTGTCAGGACGCTGCTCGTGATGGATGCGACCACCGGCCAGAACGGACTCACGCAGGCCCGTGAGTTCAACAGCGCCGTCGGCATCGACGGCATCGCGCTCACCAAGCTGGACGGCACCGCCAAGGGCGGAATAGCCGTTGCGGTCGTCCGCGAGCTTGGCGTGCCGATCCTCCGCATCGGCGTCGGCGAAGGTGCCGACGATCTCAAGCCGTTCGACCCGGAGGAGTTCGCCGCAGCGCTTGTCGGCTTGGAGTAGCCGCCGTGCCGCGCTTCATCCCAACGCTGCCGTCCGATCGCAAACACCTGCCCCTGCTCCTCGCCCTGGCGATTCTGCTCGCATCGCTCCTCGCCGTCTTCTACGTAGCCAACACCGTCATCAAGGTGGATGGCGATTCTATGCTCCCCGGCCTGCGAAGCGGCGATCGCATTCTCGTTACGCGAGGCTACAGGCAGGCCGCTCGCGGCGACGTCATCTCATTCTCGGCGGTCATCGCGGGGCAGCCCGATGAGCTCATCAAGCGTGTTGTCGCTCTGAGCGGCGACACCGTAGAGGTGTTTGGAGACCGTGTTGTCGTGAACGGCGCACCCGAGCCGACCACGTACTCGCTCGTCATGGGCACTGAGAGCTTCCACATCGAACCGTTCACGGTCCCGCCGGACTCCGTCTACGTTCTCGGCGATAACCGTCCGGTCTCGCTTGACAGCAGGTTCTTCGGTCCGGTGAGGCTTGCCGACGTCAAAGGCAGAGCGCTGCTGATCTTCTCGCCGATAACCCGGCTCCGACGCATTGACGCAGCGGCCGGGCGACCGTAGCCTAGGGAGTCACGACCACCGGCCACGGAGATGGCGATGTTTCAGAATCTTACTGACAGGCTCCAGGCAGTCTTCTCGCGCCTTACCGGACGTGGCAAGCTCTCCGAGGCAGACGTCGACGCGGCGATGCGCGAAGTGCGCATGGCGCTGCTCGAAGCCGATGTGAACTTCAAGGTCGTGAAGGAGTTCGTGGCGAAGGTTCGCGAGCGCGCAGTGGGCGCCGACGTCATGTCCAGCCTCACGCCCGGGCAGATGGTCGTGAAGATCGTCCTTGAGGAGCTCACTACGCTCATGGGCGGCAATGAGGCGCGTCTTGCGCTGTCGGGTCGGATTCCGAACGTCATCATGCTCGTCGGCCTCCAGGGAGCGGGCAAGACGACAGCCGTCGCCAAACTCGCCAACCTGCTCCGCAAGCAGGGCAAGCGACCGCTCATGGTTGCATGCGACGTCTATCGTCCTGCGGCCATCGACCAACTCGAGGCGCTCGGCCGCGAACTCGACATCCCGGTCTATCGCGGCGAGGGAACCGACGCTGTCGCAATCGCCAAGGCTGGCGTGAAGGACGCAGTCGACCGTCTTCGCGACCTCGTCATCATCGACACCGCCGGACGGCTGCATGTCGACGAGGAGATGATGGCCGAAGCCGCTGCCATTAAGGCGGCGATACGACCCGAGCAGGTCCTCATGGTCGTCGACGCGATGACCGGCCAGGATGCCGTGAATGCCGCCTCGGCATTCGCCGAGCGTGTCGACTTCGACGGCGTGATCATCTCGAAGCTCGATGGCGATGCCCGCGGTGGCGCTGCGCTATCCATCCGTGCGGTCACCGGCAAGCCGGTCTTCTTCGCAAGCGTGGGGGAGAAGACCGACAACCTCGAGGTCTTCCGCCCCGACGGCATGGCGCGTCGGATCCTCGGCATGGGCGATGTCGTGTCGCTCATCGAGAAGGCGCAGGAAGCATTCGATGAAGGCACAGCGGTGGAGGCGGAGCAGCGCTTGCGCGCGGGCTCGTTCACCCTCGACGACTTCCTCGGCCAACTGCGTCAGATCAAGAAGATGGGCTCGATGAAGGACATCATGGCGATGATCCCGGGTGCGAACAAGCTCCCCAAGGACGCCGAGATCGACGAAGGCGCGCTCACCCGTACCGAGGCGATCATCCAGTCGATGACCGCGCGGGAGCGCGCCAAGCCCTCCGTCATCAACGGTTCCCGTCGCGAGCGCATCGCCGCAGGCGCGGGCGTCACGGTCTACGACGTGAACCAGATGCTGAAGCAGTTCGCACAGGCGCAGAAGATGGTCAAGCAGTTCGGCTCGCAACAGGGCAAGCGCAAGCGACGCGGCATGGGGATGCCCGGAATGCCCTTCTAGGCCCCTGAATACAGCTCTGCTTTGACCGGTCTCGATTCATGACCTATCATTGGCACTTGCTCTTGCTCGGACACGGCGGCACAATGCCGCCCTACACGGAGGTGAACTGTTGGCAGTCAAGATCCGTCTGGCACGCGCCGGCGCTAAGAAGGCGCCGTTCTATCGTGTCGTCGCGGCCGATGCACGCGCTCCGCGTGATGGCCGATTCATTGAGATTCTCGGGCGCTACAACCCGCGCACCCAGCCGTCGACGGTCGAGCTCGATCTCGTCAAGGTCGATGCCTGGCTCGCGAAAGGTGCCACGCCCACCGAGGCAGCCGGTAAGCTGATCGCCATCGCAAAGGGCGAGAAGACCGCTCCGGTCGGTACCACCAAGATTTCCAAGAAGGCACAGGCCAAGGTCGTTGCCGCTGAGAAGGCTGCTGAAGAAGCTGCCACCAAGGCTGCTGAAGCCGCCGCCGCTCCCGCTCCGGAACCGGTTGCAGAGGAGCCTGCCGCTGAGGAAGCGGCCGAGGAAGTCGTCGAGGACGAAGCTCCGGCCGAGGCCGAGTAGCAGATGCCCCGCAACGCCGACACTGACGAACTCGTCCGGTTTCTCGTAACGTCGCTTGTCGACAATCCGGACGATGTCTCGATCGCGAAGCAGACCGGCCCTGACGGGTCGGCATACGAAGTCACCGTCAACCCGGACGACATCGGCAAGGTCATCGGTCGTCAGGGACGTGTCATCAAGGCGATTCGCACGCTCGTGCGCGCCGCTGCGTCCGTTGATGGCAGCGATGCGTCGGTGGAGGTTCTCGGCTAAGACGATGGACGCGCCGTTCGTACCTGTCGCGCGCGTGGTCAAGACGCACGGACTCCAAGGGGAGGTCGCAGTGAAGCCACTGCTCGACCTTCCCTTTGATTCGCTCCTGAACGCCGAGCTCTGGGCGGTGCCACCGGTCGCCGGGGCGAGCGATCTTCGACTGACCGGCGTGCGTCAGGGGCCCAAGGGTCCGCTCTTCACCATTGCCGGCGTCGACAGCCTTGCCGCCGGTCGTGCTCTTGCGGGCGCGACGTTGCTCGTACGTGCGTCAGCCGTACCTGAAGGGTGGGACGACGACGAATTCGACCCGATCGGCTACACCGTCTCAGACACCGTCCGCGGCTCATTGGGTACCATCATCGACGTGATCTACACCGGCGCGAACGATGTCTGGGAGATCCAGGGACCCTTCGGGTCCGTTCTCATTCCGGTTATCGATGATGTCGTCCACGAGATCGATGACGACGCGCGCGAGATTTCCGTGACGCTTCTGCCCGGCCTGCTAGACGAGGACTGACTGTGCGCATCGATATCATCAGCATCTTCCCCCAGATCTTCGAACCCACCCTCGGTTCGTCGATGCTCGGCATCGCTCGCGATAAGGGCGCGGTGACCTTCGCAGTTCACGATCTGCGCGACTGGGCCGAAGGCAAGCATCGAACCACCGACGACTACCCGTTCGGCGGTGGCTACGGCATGGTCATGAAGCCTGAGCCCTTCTTCGCGGCGGTCGAAGCCGTTTCCGCACTCGACGAGGCGCCGGCTACTGTCGTCCTCATGTGCCCGCAGGGCCGCAGGCTTGATCAGAGCCTCGTGGAGGACCTCGCAGGACGCGAGCGACTCGTCATCCTCTGTGGCCGGTACGAAGGCGTGGACGAGCGCGTGCGCACCCTGGTCGACATCGAAGTATCCGCCGGGGACTACGTCCTTACGGGCGGCGAGCTTCCGGCCATGATCCTGGTCGACGCGGTCACCCGACTGCAGCCCGGGGTTCTCGCCTCGGAAACGTCAACGCAGGAAGAGTCGTTCTCCTGGGGCCTTCTGGAGTACCCTCAGTACACGCGTCCGGCATCGTTTCGCGGGATGGACGTGCCCCCGGTGCTTCTAAGCGGGGATCACGGACGCGTGGACCGCTGGCGTCGTACCGAAGCCGTCCGTCGCACTGCTGAGCGCAGGCCCGACTTGCTTGGCGGGGCGAATCTGAGCAGTGAAGAGAGAACACTCGCCGAGGAGATCCTCGGCTCGCATGAACCGAAGGGAGACACGCTGTGACCGACGAGACCACGCCGTACACGGATGGCGATATCGACGAGGCGTCCGCGCTCGGCGACAATCCTGCGCCACGTGCCGAATCTGCCGAGACGCCCCCATCGTTCCTTCGCTGGCTCGGCGAGCTCGTGCTCATGGTGGTCCTCGCGTTCGCGCTTGCGACCGGCATCCGAACGTTCGTCGTTCAGCCGTATGTGATCCCGACCGGGTCCATGATCCCGACGATCGGCATCGGCGAGCGCGTTCTCGCCAACAAGTTCATCTATCGTTTCGATTCGCCGAAGCAGGGCGACATCGTTGTGTTCGACGATCCTACCAAGACGGTTCCCACACTTATCAAGCGCGTTATCGCGGTTGGCGGACAGACCGTCGACATCAAAGACGGCGCGGTGTGGGTAGACGGCACGAAGCTCGATGAACCCTATGTCTACGGCAAGCCGAGCGAGCCCGGGGATGTGATCCTGCCCCTCACGTTGCCCGAGGGCCAGGTGTGGCTGATGGGTGACAACAGGACGAACAGCCACGATTCGCGATGGTTCGGGCCGCAGCCGGTGAGCATCATCCACGGGAAGGCTTTCGTGCGCTACTGGCCGCTCAACAGGTTCGCCAGCTTCTGATGATTGCGCCGCGCCAAGCGGCTAGTCTATACTGTCCACTCGTGTCTCAAGACAAGAATGCCGTCGGCATCAGATAGGAACGGAAGAACAGATGAACAGGATCCGAGCGATCGAGCAGCAGCAGATCAACGAAGAACTGCCCGAGTTCTCGGTTGGCGATACCGTCAAGGTGAGCTACAAGGTCGTCGAGGGCACGAAGGAGCGCGTTCAGCCGTTCCAGGGAATCGTCATCCGCCGTCACGGTGCTGGCGCCCGCGAGACCTTCACGGTCCGCAAGGTGTCGTACGCCGTTGGCGTGGAGCGCACCTTCCCCGTGCACTCGCCCAAGATCATGAAGCTCGAGGTCGTCACCCGCGGTAAGGTTCGCCGCTCCAAGCTGTACTACCTCCGCGACAAGGTCGGCAAGGCCGCCCGCGTCAAGGAGCTGCGCTTCTAGAACGCGCATCCACAGAACGAACGCGCCAGGCCCGGGATTCTTCCCGGGCCTGTTCGTATTCCGGTAGGGTAGAGCTATACACCCACCGAGGAGACCCCGTGTCAGAACTGACCGTCGCAGAGATCAGCCGCATCGTCGCGAATGCTTCGCCGGGTGATCTTCCCACGCTCTTCGCGCGGTTCTCGGGTGATGCGCGGGCTGGTGTCGTCGCCGCGCTTGCCTCGGCACAGCGACGGCTCGACCGCGATGGCGCCGAACTGGAGCGACTTGAGCGAATGTCGCAGATGCAGGCATCACTGCACGAGAAGGGCATCATGATCGTCGCGGGCGTGGACGAGGTTGGCCGAGGCTGCCTGGCCGGTCCTGTCACCGCGGGCGCGGTCGTCCTGCCGGTCTCGGTGCGTGTCACGGGAATCGACGACTCCAAGCGCCTGAAGCCCGAGGTGCGCGTGCGACTCGATGCCGAGATCCGAGCGGTTGCCCAGGCGGTGGCGGTCGCTCACGTGGAACCGTCGGTCATCGACGCGATCGGCATCTCCGGCGCGAATCTCCTTGCCATGCGGCGAGCTGTCGAGTCGCTCGGCGTTGCTGTCGAGCACGTCCTGATCGATGGTCTTGCGGTTGACGTGGGATTGCCATCGACCGCTGTTGTCGGCGGCGACAGACTGGTCGCGGCGATCGCAGCTGCCTCGATCGTCGCTAAAGTCGCCAGGGACGCCCTCATGCGGGAGATGGACGCTGTGTATCCCGAGTACGGGTTCGCCCTCAACAAGGGATACGGGACCCTCGAGCACATCGATGTGATCACGCGCATCGGCCCGTGCAAGCAACATCGCATGAGCTTCTCGCCATGCTCGCAGGTGTCGCTGTTCTAGCTCCGTTTCGCTACCAGTAAGCGCTGGTTTCGGACCGACCTCCATTGTTGTCTCAGGAGGTGGTCCGTATGGACAGAGTGGAGACCGGACGCCGGGGCGAAGATGCTGCGGCGGCGTATCTCGAGCGAATCGGCATGACCGTCATCGACCGCAACTGGCGGTGTCCGGCGGGGGAAGTCGACGTCGTGTTCCTCGACGGGACGACGCTGGTGCTGTGCGAGGTGAAGACCCGCACCACCGACGCTAAAGGCTCACCCGAAGAGGCCGTCACCGTGCAGAAGCAGCGCCGCATCGCCCGGCTTGCCAAAGCCTATCTCGCCGACGCCGGCGCCGAACCATGCGCGATTCGATTTGACGTGATCAGCATCAGAGTCCTTGCCGAGGATCGGGCGCTGCTGCGCCACCATCGCGACGCGTTCACTGTGGACGGGTGACATGCCACAGGCAACCGTCTTCGCCGCAACGATCGCCGGCGTCGAAGCGCTACCGGTAGAAGTGCAGGCCGACGTGACGTCCGGGCTACCCGGGTTCGGCATCGTCGGCCTCGCTGACGCGGCAGTGCTTGAAGCGCGCGATCGCGTCAGAAGCGCCGTCCGCGCGGCCGGGTTCGAGTTTCCGAATGCTCGCGTCCTGGTGAATCTTGCGCCCGCTCCGCTACGAAAACACGGGACAGGATTCGACCTGCCCATAGCACTTGCGATCCTCACGGCCACGCGACAGATACCCGCACAACTGACCGCAGGCTCCACCGCCGTTGGCGAGCTGGCGCTCGACGGGAGTGTGCGTTCCGTGGCTGGAACGCTGGCATATGCGCTTGCGGCGTCTCGGAGCGGTCACGACCTTATCGGACCGGCTGCCGCCCTCGGTGCGGCTCACGCGGTCGAGGGACTCTGCTGCCACCGATTGGATGCGCTGCAAGAACTACGCACGGGCTTCTCGGCCGCTCCGGTACTCGCTATTCGCGCACGGGCGCACCACGGAGAACCGGACCTCGCCGACGTCGCGGGACACGCATGCGCGCGGCGTGTCTTGGAGGTTGCCGCCGCGGGCGGACACAACCTGCTTATGGTCGGGCCGCCGGGGTCGGGGAAGACGTTGATCGCGAGACGCCTCCCTGGCATCCTACCCGCCCTCGATGATGCCGAGCGGCTCGAGTCAGCACTGGTTCATTCGGTCGCCGGCCTTGATGAAGCACCTGTACTCGCAGGTCAACGGCCATTTCGCGCGCCCCACCATACCTGCTCGGTAGCCGGACTTGCGGGCGGAGGCTCACCGCCGCGACCCGGCGAGATGAGCCTCGCTCACAACGGAGTGCTCTTCCTTGACGAGCTCGCTGAGTTCTCGCCATCGGCCTTGCAGACGCTGCGACAGCCAATGGAGGACGGCGCGCTCACGCTTGTACGAGCGGAGGGTCGAGTGCGATACCCGGCGCGCTTCACCCTGGTAGCGGCGATGAATCCATGTCCGTGCGGATTCCTCGGTGACCCGGACAAGGCGTGCGAATGCGCAGACGGAATCATTCGTCGCTATACCACGCGCGTCGGTGGGCCGCTCATGGACCGTATGGACCTGGTCGTGCGTGTCGATCGCGTCGATCCCGACCTTCTTCTTGCGGCGGACCCTGGCGAGCCGTCTTCCGTTGTCCGTTCCCGCGTGCTCAAGACCCGGGAGTTCGCCGAGAGTCGCGGGGGACTCTCCTCAGGGCTATCAGGGGCCGCGCTCCTGGGGGCGTGCAGGCTCTCCGGCGCCACGTCTCGCGTGTTCACCGAGACTGCGCGCCGCTGTCACTTCTCGGGACGCGCGGTCACGCGCGTGCTGCGCGTCGCACGCACGCTGGCCGACATGGATGCCGTTGCGCGCGTCTCGGCTGCACATCTGGCCGAAGCCGTCGGGTATCGAGGATGGGAGAATCGATGAACCAGTCAGCCCGGTACGAGCTCACGCTCCGGGATCCGGCGTACCCTGAGTGCCTGCGTGACTTACCCGATCCGCCTCGCGTCCTGTATGTCGCTGGGGCGCCCGAACTGCTTGTGCCGGGGCTCGGCGTCATCGGCGCTCGTAAAGCGACTCCATACGGCCTAACGAACGCGCGTCGTTTCGCAGGTTGGGCTGCGGCAACCGGCGTCACTGTCATCTCCGGAGCGGCGGTCGGCTGTGATCAGGCGGCGCAACTCGCAGCCAGAGCGGCTTCCGGTCCCAGCATCGCCGTTCTCGGCTGTGGCGCCAATGTAGACTATCCGGCCGCATCCGCCGACTTGCTCCGGGATCTTCGAGAGAACTGCACCGTCATCTCGGAGCTTCCGTGGGGTGCGCCACCGGCCCGTTGGGCGTTCGTGCGACGCAATCGCATCATCGCTGCGCTCTCTGCAGCACTGCTCGTTGTCGAAGCGGGACTGCCGAGCGGCACGTTCTCAACGGCGGACTTCGCGCTCGACCTGGGCCGTGACGTCCTCGCTGTTCCGGGCGCCATCACGCACCCCGAGTCACGGGGCGCGAACCGCCTCATCAGACAGGGGGCGACGCCGATCACCGACGCGTCCGAACTGGGAGACGCCCTTCGCGCGGCGGGACTCGATACCGACTTCACCGATGAGTCCACCGAGGTGCTTCTGCCAGCGAGTTCACTCGAGCGGGCGCTCCTTGCGGAGGCGCAACGCCCGGATGATCTCGCACGCGTGCTCGACTGCGATGTCGTCACGATCGCCAGAAGACTTGGCGAGCTGGAGATGTCCGGCAAGGTCACGAGGTACCGAGATGGTCGGTACGGATTCGTCCCGACACGATGACATGGTCATGACGGTACAATGCGGGTGCACCCGATTCCTGGAGAACCATTGTCATCATCCAGCACCACCGATACCGTCACGATCGTCGGCGCCGGCCTCGCCGGTTCCGAGGCCGCGTGGCAGCTCGCAGTCAGGGGCATTCCAGTACGTCTCTACGAGATGCGACCCTCTGTCGCATCGCCAGCACATCACACCGACGCGCTCGCCGAGCTCGTGTGCTCCAACTCGTTCAAGAGCCTCGATCCGGCAACGGCGCCTGGCATGCTCAAGCGTGAGATGGAGGCGCTCGGCAGTCTCATCGTTGCGGCCGCACGTGCAACGGCCGTTCCAGCCGGCGCAGCGCTCGCCGTCGACCGCGCCGCCTTCTCGGCGATGGTCACACGTACTATCGAGGCACATCCCCGTATCGAACTCGTTCGCCGCGAAGCCACCACGATTCCGGAGGGCGATGTGGTCCTCGCGACAGGACCATTGACGAGCGCTGGAATCGAGTCCGCGCTCTCGGCGCTCGTCGGCCAGGAACGTCTTGCGTTCTTCGATGCCGCGGCTCCCATCATCTCAGCTGACTCGATCGATCTATCGGTAGCATTCCGCGCATCCCGCTACGACAAGGGGGAGGGCGCTGACTACATCAACTGCCCGCTCGATCGCGAGCAGTACGACGCATTCCTCCAGGCGCTTCTCACGGCCGAACGGGTGATTCCCAAGGCGTTCGAGCAGAAGGACCTGTTCCAGGCGTGTCAGCCGGTTGAGGAGATCGCACGATGCGGCCCTGATGCGCTCCGCTTCGGTGCCATGAAGCCCGTGGGGCTGACCGACCCCACAACCGGTGCGCGTCCTTGGGCTGTCCTCCAGCTCCGTGCCGAGAACCGATCGCTGAGCGCGTACAACCTCGTCGGCTGTCAGACCAATCTCACCTTCGGCGAACAGCGCCGTGTATTCTCGATGATTCCTGGTCTTGAGGGCGCCGAGTTCCTGCGCTACGGCGTGATGCACCGGAACACGTTCGTCGATGCGCCCCGACTTCTGGCGAGCGATCTCTCCATCAGGTCCGAGCCCCGCGTCCGCATTGCCGGTCAGCTCTCCGGCACCGAGGGCTATCTTGAGGCTGCGGCCGGTGGCCTGGTCGCGGCATTGAGCGTCATCGATGCGCGCGGAGGCACCACAAGCCTGCCGCTTCCCGTCGATACCGCCCTCGGAAGCCTCATCGCATATGCGACCGACCCGGAGACCACGAGGTACCAGCCAATGCACGTGAACATCGGGATCATGCCCCCCATGCCGTCGATTCGCTCGAAGCGCGTGCGCAGAGCAGCCGTGGGAGAGCGTGCCGCCACCGCGCTTGCCGCTTACGTGGACTCGCATGCTGAGCTGCTAGCGCCCGCGCGCCGTGAAGCGGAGAGGATAGCACCGTGAGCACGCAGGGGACTGACGAGCTTGTCGCCGCGTACCTCGAGTCGCTCGAAGTGGAGCGAAATGCGTCACCGCGCACCGTCTCGGCGTACTCGAGCGATCTCGCGCAGTTCTCGGACTGGCTGGAACGGCAGAACCTGGCCCTTTCCACGCTGACGTACCGCAACCTACGCGGCTACCTCGGAGAACTCGACCGCGCACAGTACTCCAGGCGTACGATCGCACGCAAGCTCTCCTCGGTCCGTTCGCTCTTCGCGTTCCTGGTCGATCGGGGTATCGTCGCCGGCAGCCCCGCTGACGTCGTCGCCACCCCGAAGCTTCCGAAGCGTCTACCCGTGATCGCGTCAGCCGAGACGATTGGCGCGCTTATCGACTCACCAGACGTCGGCACCCCGCTTGGCCTCCGCGATCGTGCGATTCTCGAGCTTCTGTACGCAGGGGGGCTCCGGGTTTCCGAACTCACCGGGCTTGACCGCAGCGATGTCGACCTAGCTCAGGGCCAGGTACGAGTAATGGGGAAGGGCTCCAAGGAGCGCATCATCCCAATCCATACGATCGCAGCCACCCGTATTTCCGAGTATCTCCGCTCTGCACGTCCCAAGCTCGACAAGCATGCCGAGGAGGCGCTGTTCCTGAACCGTCTCGGTACACGCCTCTCTGCAGATGGGGTCAGGCGACTCATGAAGCGCTACCTCGAGCAGACCGGATCCGCGATGGCACTCAGCCCACACGCATTGCGCCACAGCTTCGCCACCCATATGCTGGAGTCTGGTGCGGATCTGCGCTCGGTACAGGAGTTGCTGGGGCACGTTGCCCTGTCAACGACCCAGATTTATACTCACTTGAGCGCACGGCGCCTGCAAGACGTTCACAAGAAGGCGCATCCGAGGGGTTAACCACAGAGGGGCATTCTGCATGCGGGCACAGGCGGGCAGCGACGTCACGATATTTTGGGACGCCTTCAAAGGCACGGGCGACCTCGTCGCCCGCGAGAAGCTGATTCTCAATTACTCACCGCTCGTGAAGTATGTCGCCGGTCGCTTATCCTCCAATCTCCCGCAGAACGTGGACACCTCCGACCTGATCTCGTATGGCGTCTTCGGCCTCATCGATGCAATCGAGAAGTTCAACCCCGAGCGCGGCATCAAGTTCGAGACGTACGCAATCGCGCGCATCAAGGGCGCCATCATCGATGAGCTTCGTGCGATGGATTGGGTTCCGCGATCCGTACGTGCTCGCGCACGAGAGATCGAAGGCGCGTATGTCGCCCTTGAGAACAAGTACAAGCGAGTGCCGACCGATGCCGAAGTCGCGGCCTACATGGGGATAAGCACGAGCGACCTCCACGACATCTTCACCAAGCTCTCGTACACCTCGGTAGTCTCATTCGAGGAGTTGTGGTCCGGCGGCAGCGACCGGGACGATAGGAACAGTCCCGTAGCGACCATCAAGGACGACACCGCTGAGGATCCGGTGCAGGTTTTCGAGAGCGCCGAGGTCAAGGACATCCTTGCCAAGGCGATCGAACGCCTTCCCGAGCGCGAGAAGGTCGTCATCGCTCTCTACTACTACGAAGGTCTCACCTTGAAAGAGATCGGCGCGGTGCTTGGCGTAACGGAATCCCGCGTGAGTCAGCTTCACACAAAAGCCGTCCTACGCCTCCGTGCGCGACTCCACGCCGCGCAGGGCTTCATACCCGCCGGCTAGCTGAGAGGTCACGACGTGGCGAACGAACAGATCCTGATTGTTGAGGACACGGAGTTGCTTCGCCGCATCTATCAGGACAAGCTCGCCGGAGAAGGATACCGCGTCCTCACCGCTGGTGACGGCCTTGAGGCACTCGCGGTCCTGCGTGCCAATCGCATTGACCTCGTCCTGCTCGATCTCATCATGCCGCGCATGGGCGGTCTTGATGTGCTGCAGTCTATGAATGCGGATCCGCGTACGGCCAGCCTCCCTGTGGTGGTCCTGACGAATCTCGGCGAAGAGTCGGCGATCAAGCATGCATTGGAACTCGGCGCGATCGACTACCTCATCAAGAACCAGGCGAAACCCGCCGACGTCGCCGAGAAGATCAGGCTTGTTCTCGACAATCTCAGCGGATGCGGTGGCGACTCAGAGTCGTTCAAACTCGCAATCCGCGACCGGGAGGCCGACGCAGACTGCTTCATCTCGAAGCTGTCCCTCCCTCGCCGGTTCTGGTGTCCCGCGTGCGAAGTCGAACTCGCGCTCGAGTTGCTCCCTAAGTCCGATCGTCAGGGCTGGTTCGACGCTCACCTCATCTGCCCGGCGTGTGGTCGCGAGTTCGCGTAGACGCACGTCCCCGCGCCACCATGCACTGCTTGGTATGCGCGCCTCAGTGTGATACCCTGTCACGGCTCGTAATCATGCACGTCCGTGGACCCGTGCGCGGGTGCCCAAACCGGTGAATCCGGAGCGGGTGCGCATTAGGGGATGAAGCGGGCGGACGAAACAACCGATGTAGGAGGATCCACCATGGCTTCAGTCTCTATGAAGAATCTGCTCGAAGCTGGTGTCCACTTCGGACACCAGACCCGCCGCTGGAACCCGAAGATGAAGCCGTACATCTTCACCGAGCGTAACGGCATCTACATCCTCGACCTCCAGCGCAGCCTCCGTGAGATCGACGCGACGTACCGTTTCGTCCGCGACCTCAGCGCGCGTGGCGGCTCGGTGCTGTTCATCGGCACCAAAAAGCAGGCGCAGGAGCCCATCTCGGCCGAGGCGACCCGCTCGTCGATGCCGTACGTGAATCAGCGTTGGCTCGGTGGCATGCTCACCAACTTCGTCACCATCCGCAAGCGCATCGCCCGCATGGTCGAGCTCGAGAACATGGAGACCAGCGGCCTGATGGCGAGCCTTCCCAAGAAGGAGGCGCTCAAGAAGCGCGGCGAACTCGAGAAGCTTCAGAAGAACCTGAACGGCATCCGCGACATGAATTCGCTGCCGGACGCCGTCTTCGTGGTCGACACCAAGAAGGAGAGCATCGCGATCGCCGAGGCTCGTCGTCTCAAGATCCCGATCATCGGCCTTGTCGACACCAATGCAGACCCTGACGAAGTGGACTTCGTCATCCCTGGTAACGATGACGCGATCCGCTAGGTCGGCCTTATCTGTCGCATCATCGCTGACGCGGCAGTTGATGGTCGTTCGGCCG
>CAZGNF010000038.1:0-1479 GCA_964527045.1 uncultured Coriobacteriaceae bacterium
AGGTCGGTACCCTCACGGGTACGCTCGCCGACGCCGGTGAAGACCGACGTGCCGCCGTGCGCCTGCGCGAGGTTGTTGATGAGCTCCATGATGATGACGGTCTTGCCGACACCGGCACCGCCGAACAGGCCCGTCTTGCCACCCTTGATGTAGGGCTCAAGCAGATCGACGACCTTGATGCCTGTCTCGAAGATCTCGGTCTTGGACTCGAGTTCATCGAACTTGGGGGCCTCGCGGTGGATCGGGTAGTACGCTTCGACCTCGGGCATCGGCAGACCGTCGACAGGCTCGCCGACGACGTTCCAGATACGACCAAGCGTCGAGGGACCGACCGGCATCATCATGGGAGCACCGGTGTCCACAACTTCCATGCCACGCGTGATGCCGTCGGTGGACGACATCGCGACCGCTCGCACGACGTTCCCTTCGAGGTGTGCCTGCACCTCGGTGACGAGGTGAATGCGGCCGATGGGGGTCTCGGCGTCGACAGTCAGGGCGTTGTAGATCGCGGGGATTGCGTCCGGCGCGAACTCGACGTCGATGACCGGGCCGATGACGCGAACGATGCGTCCGGCGTTCATAGGCGTGTCCTTCTCTTTGGGGTCTACCATCACGATTCCTCCAGCGCAGCGGCGCCGCCGACGATCTCGGCGATCTCGTTGGTAATTGCAGCCTGCCGTGCGCGGTTGTAGCTGCGGGTAAGGGTAGTGATCATCTCGCCCGCGTTGTCGGTCGCCGACTTCATGGCCGTTCGACGCGCACCCTGCTCGGATGCGGCCGACTCCATCAGCCCACGGAAGATCAAGGTCTCGACGTACGTGGGAAGCAAACGCTCGAGAACCGCCTCGGCGGTGGGCTCGAAGACATACTCCGGTGTGATGCGGAGATCCTCCTCGGCGGCCTCCATGACGCGACCCTCGATCGGCAGAAGCTGATAGACCTCGGCCTTCTGCTCGGCGACGTTCTTGAAGCGGTTGAACACGACGTACGCGGCATCGATCGTACCGTCGGCATAGCCGGGGATGATCTGTCCCGCGATGTTGCGGGCATCTGCGAACGTCGCCTTGTCGGAGATGTCGCGATACGCACCGATCGGCTCGATGCCACGATAGCGCAGGTATGACAGCGCCTTCTTGCCGACGGCGATGACGTCGACCTCCACACCCGCTTCGCCTTCCCGGGTGATGATCTCCTCGGTGAGGCGAAGGATGTTGCTGTTGAACGCGCCGCACATCCCACGGTCGGACGTGACGGTCACGACCACGACGCGCTTGCGCTCATCGTGTTCTTCCAGCAGCGGATGCGAGGCGCCCTGCACGAACCGTGCGACGTTCCCGAGCACTTCGACCATCGCGAGGGCGTAGGGCCGAGCAGATTCGATCCGCTCCTGCGCCTTCTTGATCTTGGCCGTCGCGACCATCTCCATGGTGCGCGTGATCTGCCTCGTGTTCGATACCGAGGAGATGCGCTGCTTGATGT
>CAZGNF010000038.1:1489-15527 GCA_964527045.1 uncultured Coriobacteriaceae bacterium
GGGCTTGTCTGGCCCGAGAACTGCTCGGCAAACTCACCAAGAGCGGCAGTGAGCGCGGCGATCGTCTCGTCGGAGAGCTTCTTCTCGGAGAAGATCACGTTGCCGACCTCGGGGTGCACGCTGTGCATGAACTCGAGCATCTCGGAGCGGTAGCGCAGGACGTCTTCGACTTCGATGCCGTCGAGGAAGCCCTTGGTGCCCGCGAAGATGGCCATGACCTGGTCGGCGACCGCGAACGGCACATAGCGGCCCTGCTTGAGCAACTCGACCAGACGCGCACCACGCGAGAGCGTGTCCTGCGTGGACTTGTCGAGATCGGAGCCGAACTGCGCGAACGCCTGGAGCTCGCGGTACTGCGCGAGGTCGAGACGGAGCGAACCGGCCACCTGCTTCATGGCCTTGATCTGTGCGTCACCACCGACTCGCGAGACCGAGATGCCGACGTTGATGGCCGGGCGGACACCCTGGAAGAAGAGGTCCGTCTGAAGGAAGATCTGGCCGTCGGTGATGGAGATGACGTTGGTCGGGATGTACGCCGAGACGTCGTTGGCCTGGGTCTCGATGACCGGCAGGGCTGTGAGCGAACCGGCACCCATCTCGTCGTTCACTTTGCATGCACGCTCGAGAAGACGGCTATGCAGGTAGAAGACGTCACCCGGATATGCTTCGCGGCCCGGCGGGCGGCGCAGTGTGAGCGACATCTGGCGGTAGGCGACAGCCTGCTTGGAGAGGTCGTCGTAGATGACCAGGACGTGGCCACCCGGATTCTCCTTGGTCGCCGGCTTGCCGTCCTTGCCGTTGTACATGAAGTACTCGCCCATCGCACAACCGGCGAGCGGTGCCATGTACTGCAGCGGAGCGGGGTCGGACGCGGGCGCGGAGACGACGATCGTGTACTCCATGGCGCCGTACTGCTCGAGGGTCTGGACAACACCGGCAACGGTGGAGGCCTTCTGGCCGATCGCCACGTAGATGCAGACGACGTCCTTGCCCTTCTGGTTGATGATCGCGTCGACAGCGACGGCGGTCTTGCCCGTCTGGCGGTCACCGATGATGAGCTCGCGCTGGCCACGACCGATCGGGATCATCGCGTCGATGGCGACGATACCGGTCTGCATCGGCTCGTGAACGTGCTGGCGCTCGATGACGCCCGGTGCACGGAACTCGACCGGACGGATACCGTCGGCCTCGATCGCGCCACGGCCGTCGATCGGCTCGCCAAGAGGGTTGACGATGCGGCCGAGGAACCCACGGCCGGATGGAACTTCCACGATACGACCGGTCGTGCGGACGGTGTCGTTCTCCTTGATGAGCGAGGTCTCGCCCATAAGAACGGCGCCGACTGCGTCGCGGTCGAGGTTGAGAGCCATGCCCATGACGATCTCGCCGGACTCGGCGACGAACTCCAGGAGCTCGCCTGCCATAGCGCCCTTCAAGCCATCAACCTGGGCGATACCGTCGCCCAGTGCCATGACGGTGCCAACCTCACGCACGTCCACAGAGGACTTGAACTCCTCGAGTTGCGCCTTGAGGACCGCGTCGATCTTGCTGGCGGTGATCTCAGCCACTTATGCCTCACCTCCCTGGCGTGCGGTCAGAAGAGCCTGACGCAGGTCCCGCAGCTGCGAGGTCACGCTGCCGTCCAGGACGCGCCCGGCCACACGAATGACGATGCCGCCGAGCAGAGACTCATCGACGCTCTCGCGGAGCGAGACGGCGCGGCCCAGCGCAGCACTTAGTTTGTCGGTCAGTTTGGAGCGCAGGCCGTCGGTAAGCGGCACGGCGGTCGTGACCTCCGCGACGACGATGCCCCGCTCCTTCTCGGCGATTGCGGTGAATGCATCCGCAAGCGCACCGAGCTTGTCGACCATGCCGCGGTCGACGAGAAGCGTCACCACCGCAAGCACCTCGGGAGCCACATCGCCGCCGAAGATGTCGCGCATGATGTCGCGCTTCTTCTCGGAGGGAACGGACGTCCCGGTGAGCGCCTCGCGGAGATCGATGTTGCCCCGCACGGCCTTAACGACGCTCTGCAGACCCTCGTCGGCCGCGTCGACCGACTCCGCCAGCGCGGCGAGGTCGAACAGCACGCGTGCGTAGGTGTCTACGAGCTCGCTAGTTCTCATTCAGGCTACCCACCTCTGCGATGGAACGCTCGATGAGCGCCGCATGGTCAGAGGCAGTGAGCTTCTGGCCGATGATCTTGCCAGCCACAGCGACCGAAAGGTCGGCCACAGACGCCTGAAGCTCGGCCATCGCGGCGGCCTTCTCGGCCTGGATCGCATCGACTGCCTTGACCTTCTCGGCCTCGGCCTCCTCGCGAGCCTTCGCGATGATCTCGTTCTTCATGTTCTCGGCCACGGTGCGGCCCTGTTCGATGACCTTCGCGGCCTCAGTGCGGGCCTCGGCCATCTGCACCCGGTATTCGTCGAGCAGACGCTCTGCCTCGACGCGCGTCTCTTCGGCCTTCTCGAGAGACTCACGGATCTTGTCCGCGCGCTCGTCGAGCATCTTGGTGACCGGCGGGAACGCGAGCTTGGAGAGCAGAACGAAGAGCACGACGAACGACGCAAGCGCGACGAGCACTTCAGGTACCTTTGGGATGATTGCTTCCACGCGCTTCCTCCTCGGCTATCGAATCGTGGGTTGGTTATGCACCCATGAGGACGAATGCGAGCACGAAGCCGAGCAGTGCGATGGCTTCAGTCATGCCAAGCGCGATGAACATGGTGGCCTGCAGCTTGCCGGCCATCTCGGGCTGACGAGCCATCGACTCGATGGTCTTCGCACCGATCATGCCGATGCCGATGGCCGGCCCGATCGCACCGATACCGAACGCAAGTCCGGCGCCCAGAACGCTCAGAGAACCTTCCACTGTTCCTCCTCTATGAGTCCAAACATTCTCGTACGTACAGGTTTCACGCCGGATTCCGGCGGTTGTCCCTTAGTGCTCCGACGCGTGCAGCGCGCCGTTGATGTAGACCGTCGTCAAGATGCTGAAGATATACGCCTGCAGCACCGCAACGAACACCTCAAAGCCGTGCATGATGATTCGCATCGCGAAGGCGAGAACGCCGGTAACGGCGCTGCCGGGCGTGAGGTGC
Organism: uncultured Coriobacteriaceae bacterium; assembly: GCA_964527045.1. Classification (GTDB taxonomy): domain Bacteria; phylum Actinomycetota; class Coriobacteriia; order Anaerosomatales; family Anaerosomataceae; genus UBA2286. Next base: position 4,594 of record CAZGNF010000038.1, read on the forward strand.
TCGAGGGAGATGGTCACCAGGATGGTGAAGATGCCGAGCATGATATGACCCGCGTACATGTTGGCGTAGAGACGAATGCCAAGCGTGATCGGGCGCAGAAAGTGGCTGACGATCTCAAGCAAGAAGATGAGCGGCATCAGCAGGAGCGGGGTGCCGCTCGGCACGAAGCTCTTGATGTAGGTGACGAAGCCGTTCTTCTTGATGCCGATGCTGTTGTACACCAGGAACACGATGATGCCCCAGGTGACGGTGACACCGATGGTGCCGGTACCCGGCAGCGCGCCGGGCACGAGGCCGATCAGGTTGTTGAACAGCACGAAGAAGAAGATCGTCCCGATGAACGGGAAGTACTTCCGGCCGTTCTCGGAACCCAGGATGTCGACGCACAGGCCGTCACGAACGAACGAGACGCCCGCCTCAACCACGTTGCCGACGCCTTTCGGCACCAGGCTCAGGCGACGCGTCGAGACCAGGAAGAACACGGTCGTGAGCGCGAGCGCGATGAGCAGGAAGAACGTGTAGTTCGTTAGCGTGAACGTGCCGATGTGCTCCGAGAACAATGGCAGCACCGAGAGCTCGTGCAAGAGCTCCTCGACCATGTGACCCATGTTTTCCACGGGCTGACCGACCTCCTTCTGCTCAGGCCTTGTCGGGGACAGACAGTCTTACCATCATGCCGACTGCAGCGAGCAAGAAGCCCGCCACGAGACCGGCACCGAACGGGACGAGCGATTCCCTCGCAAATACAAAGACGCCGGTGAGCGCAGCGATCGCTGCGAACATACCGGCGCCGTTAAGGGCGATCGCCTTCATCATTCCCAAAACCGGGTCGGAAGGCGTTACGAGACGGGAGGCCGAGCGCGCGAGGACCAGAAGCAGGACGCCAAGACCGGCGCCGGCAAGTGCGAAAACGACAGGGTACAACCCGAACCCAATCGTGCTATCGCCGAGGTTCCCAGACAGTGTCGGTGCCCCTTACTCCACGAACGGACCTCACCCGAAGCGCTTTCGCGCCTCTCCCCCCGGGGTAGATGTCCGACGCGGCACGTGGAGTAACACACAGGCCACGAGGCCACTGATGTCATATCGGATTCGCTTCCCGACCGGGGGGGTCCTCGGAAAGCGTGCTCACTATACAACAAGGTCTAATGCTTCACAAGCACGCATGAACGTGCCTGAAAACCCCTAATCGTCGTCATGATGGGCGGCCTCAAACAGTCCCAGCCAGTGCGCCATCAAGCCCGAGAGCGAGGCAAGCGCAACGAGCGTGACGAGCCGGAGGGCAGGCGGTGCCCACCGCGTCGCATAACCGCCAAAGGCGAGCGCGATCGACCACACGTAGATGATCAGGACCGTCTGTCGCTGATTGAAGCCACGACCCAGCAAACGGTGGTGGATGTGTCCCTTATCGGCCATCTGAATCGGCTGACCATGCCTGCTGCGACGGATGATCGCGGAGAGCGTATCGAATATCGGCACGCCGATGATGAGCAGCGGGATGACGAGTGTGATGGCCGCAACCGACTTGATCACGCCAAGGAGCGAGATGCACGCGAGCGTGAATCCGAGGAAGAGCGCCCCCGAGTCTCCCATGAACACCGATGCGGGATTGAAGTTGTAGCGCAAGAAGCCAAGACACGCGCCGAAAAGTGCGGCAGCAAGCGCGCCGGCAACGAGTACGTTGCTCTGCACCGCAAGCAGCAGGAAGCTCAGCGATGCGATCGCTGTCACACCGGCCGCCAGACCGTCGAGGCCATCGATGAGGTTGATGACGTTCGCGAAGCCGACGATCCAGAAGAGCGTGATCGGATACGCCAGGACGCCGAGCAGGATGATGCCCCCGCCGAACGGATTGCTGATGAAGCTGATCTTCACGCCGAACGCGATGACGATGCCAGCGGCGGCGATCTGGCCGAGAAGCTTCTGACCCGGGCGAAGGTCGAAGATGTCGTCGAGCATTCCGACGACGAAGACCGCCGCGATGCCGATGAGCACGCCGGTCACCGGGCGGCCCAGCCGCGTGAGCACCGGCGCCCAATCCCAGAGCCGCTCACCGAGATACTCCGTGAGCACCGCAGCCGCGAATCCTACGAACATCGCAACACCGCCGATGCGCGGGATGACACCCTTGTGAACGTGCCGTCCACCGGGATGCGAGACGATACCCCAGCGGATACCCACGATCCGCACGATCGGCGTCAGCGCGAGCGTTGTCAATGCGGCGACAAGCGCGACGATCGCATACTGGAGAAGACCCATCAGAGGTCGCCACCGATGCATCGCGGGACGAGGCCGGCCTCGGCAAGGAGTTCCGCCGAGAGCGGGTCGGGATACGACTCACGGAAGACGATGTCGACGACGCCTGCGTTGAGCAGGATCTTCGCGCAGAGAACGCACGGCTGGTGCGTGCAGTACACCGTTGCCCCGTCGATAGCGATGCCGTGGCGCGCAGCCTGGATGACTGCATTCTGCTCGGCATGGATGCCGCGACAGAGCTCGTGGTGCGAGCCCGACGCGATGCCGCGCTGTTCGCGAAGACACCCCACGACCTCGCAATGCTCAAGACCTGACGGCACGCCGTTGTAGCCGGTAGCGAGGATCCGCTTGTCCTTCACGAGCACGGCGCCCGTTGCGCGGCGCAGACAGGTGGAGCGACCGGCCACTTGCGTGGCGATCGACATGAAGTACTCGTCCCAGGATGGGCGCGGCATGTCGCTACTTGGTGCCGAAGAGGCGGTCGCCGGCATCGCCGAGGCCGGGCACGATGTAGCCGTGATCGTTCAGGTGGCTGTCGACGGCCGCGACGTAGATCTTGACGTCGCTGCAGGTGCGCACGATCTCATCGATACCCTCAGGCGCCGCGATAAGGCACAGCAGGTTGATCTCCTTGGCCCCACGTTCACGCAGGAATTGCACTGCCGCTGACGCCGAACCGCCCGTCGCGAGCATCGGGTCGACGATGAGGATGTCGCGCTCGCCGATATCCTCAGGAAGCTTGCAGTAGTACTCGACGGGCATGAGCGTCTCGGGGTCTCGATAGAGACCGATATGCCCGACCTTGGCGGCCGGAAGGAGCTCGAGAATGCCGTCCACCATGCCGAGACCCGCACGCAGGATGGGGATGACAGCGACCTTCTTGCCGGCGAGGATGTAGGTCGTCGTCTCGGCCACCGGAGTCGTCACGGTCGTCTCGGCCAGCTGGAAGCCACGTGTGGCCTCAAACGCCATCAACATCGCGAGCTCCTTGACGAGCTCACGGAACTCCTTCGCTCCCGTCTTCACGTCACGGAGTATCGAGAGTTTGTGCTGGATGAGCGGGTGGTCCATGACCACGACGTTCTCCCACTGGCGCTCGGGCATCGTTCCTCCTCTGGGCTGCTCGTGCACTTACAGTTCCGGATAGAGCGGGTGCTTGTCGAGCAGCGCCTTGACCTGCTCGGAGATCGCGGCCAGCCTCGTGGCATCGTCGCGATGGAAGATCGCATCAGCAAGCATGGTCCCGACGGAGTAGGCGTCCGCCTCCGAGAAGCCACGCGTGGTCATCGCCGCCGAGCCGACCCGGATGCCGCTTGTCACGAACGGGCTCTCGGGGTCGTTCGGGATGGCGTTCTTGTTGACCGTGAAGCCGACTTCCTCGACGAGCTTCTCGGCGTCCTTGCCGGTGATGCCGGCTGGCCGCAGATCCACGAGCATGAGGTGGTTGTCGGTTCCGCCGGAGACCAGGCGAAGCCCCGCCTCGACCATCGCGGCGCCCATCGCCTGGGCATTGACGACGACCTGGTCGATGTAGGTCTTGAACTCAGGCTGCATCGCCTCGTGGAAGGCAACGGCCTTCGCGGCGATGACGTGCTCGAGCGGCCCGCCCTGCAGCCCCGGGAAGACGGCTTTGTCGAGCGCGGTCTTCCACTGCTCCTTGCACAGCACGAAGCCCGAACGAGGGCCGCGCAGGGTCTTGTGCGACGTTGAGGTGACGAAGTCCGCATACGGCACCGGGCTGGGATGGGCACCGGTCGCAACGAGACCGGCGATGTGCGCCATGTCGACCATGAGGACGGCGTCGACGCTCTTCGCAATCGCCGCGAAGCGCTCGAAGTCGATGACGCGGGGGTATGCCGAGGCACCGGCGATGATCATCTTCGGCTTGTGCTCTTTCGCCAGGCGCTCGACCTCGTCGTAATCGATGGTCTCGGTGGCCATGTCGAGCCCGTAGGGAACGACGTTGAACCACTTGCCCGAGAAGTTCACCGGGGAGCCATGGGTAAGGTGCCCGCCCATGGCGAGATTCATGCCGAGAACGGTGTCGCCAGGATTGAGCGCTGCATAGTAGACCGCGAGGTTCGCCTGCGCACCGGCGTGCGGCTGCACGTTCGCGTGATCGGCGCCGAAGAGCGTCTTCGCCCGCTCGCGAGCGAGGTCCTCGACGACGTCCACGACCTCGCACCCGCCGTAGTAGCGCTTGCCGGGGAGTCCCTCGGCGTACTTGTTGGTGAGCACGGTGCCAGCGGCCTCGAGCACTGCCATGGAGACGAAGTTCTCGCTCGCGATGAGTTCGATCGTACCGCGCTGACGCTCGAGTTCCGCGTCGATCGCGGCTGCAAGCTCGGGATCCTGACCGGGGATGTAGTGCAATGCCATGCCGGTGTTACCTCTCTCTCGAAGAACGTCTCGGTTCTAGCCCTCGTGCTCCATCGCCGTGATCTTGTCGACCCTGCCCTGATGGCGGCCGCCCTCGAAGGCGGTAGCGAGGAACGTGTCCACGATGGCGTCCGCAGTTGCGGGCTCGATGTAGCGGCCTGCCAGTGTCACGACGTTGGCGTCATTGTGCATCCGGGACATCTTGGCCATCTCGGTATCCATCACCTGCACGGCACGAACGCCATCGACCTTGTTTGCGGCGATCTCCATGCCGAGACCTGAGCCACAGACCAGGATGCCATACTCGGCATCACCGGCAGCCACCGCCTCGCCGACCTGGCGAGCGTAATCAGGGTAGTCGACCGACTCTTCACTGTGCGTTCCGACGTCGACGACCTCGTGTCCCTCCTGCTCCAGATGCTCACGTACCTGCTCCTTGAGAGCGAATCCGGCGTGGTCGCTGCCAACGTACAGACGCATGGTGACTCCTTCGGACGCGAATGCGGGAGGCGCCCTTTCGGGCCGCCTCCCGCATTGTAGCAAGACACGAGCGACTAGGCCTCGAGAGCCATCGCGGCCGCGATGACCTGTGCAGCGGGAATCGCACCCTCGCGTGTGACCACCGGCTCCGCACCGATGCAATCGACGACCGTGGACGCGGTACCGTGCAACGTCTCGCCGCCATCAAGGGTAAGGTCGGCCGAGGCGATGATTCTCTCTTCAAGTTCAGCGAACGAGCCAGCCGGAGGCAGGCCGGACGTGTTCGCCGAGGTTGTGATGATCGCGTTTCCTGACGCCCGGATAAGCTCCTGGACGACCTCGTGGTCGGGGCAGCGCAGCGCGACGGTAGCGCGATCATCGCGGAACTCGGGCGCTACGATCGGAGCTGCTTTGACGACGATGGTGAGCGCGCCGGGCCAGAACGCCCGTGCGAGCCGATGTGCGTATTCGGGAACGTCGACGCCGTACGTGTCGAGGGCTTCTTCGCTCTCGACAAGCCACGGCAACGGCTTGTTCTTCGGGCGCATCTTGATGTCGATGATCTCCTGCGGCCCGATACACGAGTTTGCGGAAGCGCCGATCCCGTACACGGTCTCTGTCGGGAAGACTACGATGCCGCCTTCTCTGAGTACCGTGGCTGCGAGATTGATCGCTTCCGCCGAGGGGTTGTCGGGGTCGATGTGTATCACCTTGCTCATGGTTGCCTCGCCTCCCGTTTCTTGCCCACCACGATCCGGTCCCGTCCTGTCAGGTCCTTGCGGACCTCAATGCACTCGTAGTCGGCGGCCATCTCGGCTGCCATCGCCTGCGCCCGGGTCTCGTCGACCTCCATCGCAAGCATGCCACCTGACTTGAGCCACTCATAGGCCTCCGTGGCGATCATCCGTGCCACATCGAGCCCGTCGACGCCACCATCGAGCGCGGCCATCGGCTCAAACGCGAGGATCTCCTCGGACAGGGCCCGGACGGCTTCGGTGGGGATGTACGGCGGATTGGAGACCACCGCATCCACGGTTCCCAGAAGCTCGCGAGATACCGGCTCGAAGAGACTTCCCTGTAACACTTGTACCCTGTCGCCGACCCCCGCGTATAGCGCGTTCCGACGAGCGGCCTCGACTGCGGGTCCACTGACATCACTGGCAACCACACACGCCGAGGTAACCTCGTACGCGACCGACACAGCAACGGCTCCCGAGCCCGTGCACAGGTCGACAACGAGCGGCTCGTCGAGCGGCTTGATCGACTCTACGGCGACGTCGACAAGCACCTCGGTCTCAGGGCGAGGGATGAACACGCCGCGCTCGACTCTGAGCACGAGATGGCGGAACGGCATCTCGCCCGTGACGTACTGGAGGGGCTCCCCTGCCGCACGTCGCTCAATCGACGCACGGAACGCCGCGCGCTCCTCGGGCGAGAGCGGACGGTCGTAGAGGGCGTAGAGCTCGACGCGAGAGAGTCCCGTCGCGGCCGAGAGAAGCCACTCGGCGGAGCGGCGCGGGTGAGCGTCGCCCTTGCGCGCGAGGTAGTCGGCCGTCCAATCGAGCGCGTCCTTGCTGGTCCAGGCGCGCTCGGCCACCTAGACCACCGCCGCCAGCTTCTCGGCGCGGTCTGCGGCCACCAACCCCTCGATGAGCTCCCCGAGGTCGCCCATCATCACCCCCGGCAGATTGTGCACCGTGAGTCCGATCCGGTGATCGGTGATGCGGTCCTGCGGGAAATTGTAGGTGCGGATCTTCTCGGAGCGTTCGCCACTGCCGATCTGACTCCGGCGTTCGGCGCCCTGCTCGGCGAGCTGCTTCTCAAGTTCCTGCTCGTAGAGGCGCGCGCGCAAGACACGCATGGCGGCCTCGCGGTTCTGGAGCTGCGACTTCTGGTTCTGCGACTGGACGACGAGTCCCGACGGCAGGTGCGTGATCCGGACCGCCGAGTCGGTGGTGTTGACCGACTGTCCGCCGGGTCCGCTCGAGCGGTAGACGTCGATGCGCAGGTCCTCCTGGCGAATCTCGACTTCGACGTCCTCGACCTCGGGCAGCACGGCGACCGTGGCGGTGGATGTGTGGATGCGGCCACCGGACTCGGTGACCGGAATGCGCTGCACGCGATGGACGCCGGACTCGAACTTCATCTTCGAGTACACCTTCTGGCCCTTGACCGAGAAGGAGACTTCCTTCACTCCGCCGATCTCGGACTCGCTCATGTCGATCTCTTCGACCTTCCAGCGCTGCGTCTCGGCATAGCGCGTGTACATCCGGTAGAGTTCCGCTGCGAAGAGCGCGGCCTCCTGACCGCCGGCACCCGCGCGCACCTCGACGATGATGTTCTTCTCGTCGTTGGGGTCGGTCGGAAGCATCATGACCTGCAAGTCGGCGTCGAGCTTCTCGGCGCGGGCACGAAGCTCGTCGAGCTCTTCGCGCGCCATGTCGCGCATCTCAGGATCGGATTCCGTGCGGATCATCTCTTCGGCGTCGGCGATGCCATCGAGCACGCCAAGATAGACCCGGATCGCCTCGGCCAGGAACGACTGCGCGCGCTGCGCTTTGGCCAGGCGCGCGTACTCCTTCTGGTCGGCAAGTACTTCGGGTTCGCCAAGCCGAGCGGTGAGCTCGTCGAAGGCGGCAAGGATCTGTTCGAGCTTCTCACGCATAGGGTGCGGAATCCTCCGTGTCGACTACATTCGGGAGCGCCAACGGGGGCGCGTCGCCTGACCTGTACTGTACCATTCCGGACGGCCGAGCGGGGCGCTACGCGCCGAGTGCAAGCGCCTGCCAGAAGCGGCCACTGCCAAGCAGCAGACCCACTGCCACGGTTGCGTACAGCGTGCCGAGTATCGGGGTCGGTACGAGACCCGAGAGTCGCAGCGCGATGCCGCCACCCATCATCGCACCGACGAGCAGCCACTGCTTGAGGGCGAAGAACCCGAGCACGCTCGCATCCGGGCCGCGCTCAGCGATGCGGACGATGGCATCCCCCGCCACCCGCCGCATGATGTAGTGCTGCTTCACCCAGCCGAGGATCAACGCCAACCCCGCGAGCAACGCCCCGAAATGTAGGTGCGCAAGCCACCCGATGGAGCGCGATCCGAGCATGACCGAGGCCGCTGTCCACATGAGCGCGGCCAGGAGGAACTGAATCCGGACGAACCGGGTGTTCTGCTGTGCAGTCTCTGACTTCATGACCGTCATCGAAGCAATCCCTGCGCCAATCACTGCGCTCAGTCGATGGCTGGCTCGGCGGCGGGCTCGGACCCGGGAGTCTCGGCCTCTTCGCGTGCGATGACGAGTTCCATCGCTGCGACGGCGATCTCCACCATCGAGTCGTCGGGCGCAGCAGTCGTCATACGCTGGAGCTGCATGCCCGGCCATGTCAGGACCTTCACGAGCGGGTTGTTGGGGTGCTGACCGGCCCACTTCACTGAGACCTCGTACGCGAGACCAGCGATGAGCGGCAACAGCACGATGCGAATCGAGATGTTGAAGAGCAAGACGTAGAACTTTGCCGTGACACCCCACGCAAGCAGAATGGCCTTGCCGGGAACGAGCGAGAACACCAGGATCGCGATCACCATGACCATGAACAAGAACGACGTGCCGCACCTGATGTGCAGCGTCTCGTACTTCTGGATGTACTCCGGTTTGAGCGGAAGGCCATGCTCGTACGCATGGATGGTCTTATGCTCGGCGCCGTGGTACTGGAAGACCCGGTGGATGTCTGGAACCCGGCTAACCGCCCAGATGTACGCGAAGAACGCGACCAGTCGAAGGATGCCGTCCACGATGTTCCACGCAAGCGGGGTCTGCGTCGCATCCTTGATGATGAAGTTCGTGATCACCGCGGGCAGCACGATGAAGAGCCCGATGGCCAGGCCGAGGCCGAGCACCATCGTGAAGCTGATCTCCTTCGCCGAGAGCTGCTCCTCTTCGGTCTCCCCCGCATGCTCCGCCGAGACCGTGAATGCCTTGATGGCAAGCAGCATCGTCTCGTAGAAGCCCCACATACCGCGAATGATCGGCCACTTGAGCCACGCGTGACGCGATGATGCCGAGACCAGGTCATGCTCCTCGGTATAGATCGAACCGTCGGGCTCTCGCACGGCGATGGCCCAGTTGTACTTCCCGCGCATCATGATGCCCTCGAGCACGGCCTGGCCGCCGATATGCGTGAAGCGGACAGGTGCTTCAGGTGTGTGATCAGTCACGTTTGGGGGCCTTCGGGTAGGGGTCGCCGCAGGTCATCTTGCCTTCGGAGCACGGACCGCGACGACATGCGGCTCCTGCGTCAAGGAAGATGTACGGCGCGGTTGGTTCAGCAAGCTCCAGCATGCGAAGCGCAAGGTCGCGGATCTCCCACTGAGCGCGCTTGCAGCACCGGAGTTCGAAGAAGTGAAAGAGCTCCCGGATGTTCATAGTGACGACGATCTTCGTCTCCATGGCGTTGGGGAGCACATAGCGCGCATCCTCGGCGGGCACACCGGCCTCGAGCAGCCGACCATACGCCTCGAAGGCGGCGGCACTCGCGGCGGCGAAAATGTCGTGAGCCACGGCATCGGCAGCAACCGATGGCGGCTCGATCATGACGGGCTCGGCATCGTAGCGGACGTACCGCTGCGACTGCTGATTGAAGCTCGCGAGGCGATGGCGGACGAGCTGATGCGTGAGCGCGCGCGATACGCCGTCGATCGCGAAGGTGTAGCTCGCGTGCTCGAGCGTGGAGAGGTGCCCCGATGAGATCACGGTCTTGAGGACCTTGCGGACCGTCTCGTCGCTCATCGACTCGACGAGTTCGGCAGCGCCGACCGGCGCGTAGCACAGTCGGGCCGCAGCGGCCACGGCACGCTCCGGATCGGGAGTATGGTAGAGCAGCTTGACGTCCATGGTGCCCTTCCAGGTGCCTGACAGGACGAGTCCCGTCTCTACGACGAAGGAGGCGAGCAAGCTCGCCTCCTCATCATAACAGTGGTTGTGCCGTGACTACTCCGCCGACTCCTCGGCAGGGGCGTCCGTGGCATCCGCCGAAGCGTCGCCGCTCTTGACGGCCTCGGTGACCTCGAACTTCGCGGCCTTGGACGCCTTGTCGGCGGCACGCGCGTCGCGCTCGGTCTTGAGCTTGGCAGCGGCTTCCTCGGCGGCCTTGCGGCGCGCCTCTTTGTCAGCAGCTTCCCGCTCCATGACGGCCGCGGCAGCATTGCCGAACTTGTCGGAGAACCGCTGGACGCGGCCACCGGTGTCGACGAACTTCTGCTGGCCGGTGTAGAACGGGTGGCACATATTGCAGAGTTCGACGTGCAGCTCCGGCTTGGTCGACTTGGTCATGAACGTGTTCCCGCAGGAGCACACAACCTTGGAGTCGACGTACTCCGGGTGGATATCGTTACGCACTTCCGGTTCACCTCCGATAATGCGCCTGGTTTCCGACCAGGCGCCGGGACAGCCGGGCTAGGATAACACCTCGGTGTCCCGCGGGCAATCTGCGACGTGCAACCTACAGGTCGATACCGTTGGTATTGCGCTTGTCTTCGGCCTTGCGGGCCATCTTTGTGAGGAACTCGGTGTTGGATTGGGTCTGCTTGAGGCCCTTGATGAGCATGTCGAGCGCTCGCTCCGAGGAGTCGACGCCGTGCAGGATCCTCCGGAGGCCCCACACGAACGGCGCTTCCATGGGATCGAGGATTAGCTCCTCTTTGCGGGTGCCGGAGGTGACGACATCGATAGCCGGGAAGATCCGGCGATCGGCCATGCCGCGATCGAGGCGGAGCTCCATGTTGCCGGTGCCCTTGAACTCCTCGAAGATGACCTCGTCCA
>CAZGNF010000039.1:0-15513 GCA_964527045.1 uncultured Coriobacteriaceae bacterium
ACGATACGCTCAGCCGCAGCAAGCGCCAGAGCTGCGTCTCCGGCACGGTCCGCCTTGCGCATCGCGGTGAGGGCATCTTCGAACTCGGCGAAGTCGGATGCGATCAACGCCGGAACCACTCGGCACACTCCTCCGACGTGTTCGACGTACGGGCACGGATCCTTGCCGCTCGTACCGACCGCCAACGCCCGCTTCATGATGCTCCACGTAACGTAGAAGTTGCTCTTGGCGCGCTCTTCGTCCATCTCTGGCCAGAAGTGCTCGAAGACCTGCTCACGCGGCATATCCTGGCCGCGCCGAAGTACCAGCAACGCGAAGAGCAGCCGCGCCTTGCGCTTGCGCCAATCCTTGTCGGTGACTGTCCCAAAGGGAGTGACGACCTGCATCCCACCGAACAAGCGGACGGTCGCTTTGGGGCCATTCGCGCGCTCACGCATGAACACGGCGGCCGCGCGTTTGCCGAGCAGACGAGTTGCAAGACGTTCGATGTCTGCGGACGTCAAGATGTCATGGCACGCTTCGAGTGCGGGCCGCGCGTAGTCATGAAGCACCATACGCAGAAGATGCGAGGGCAGCGCATCGGTGCCCACCGCCTTGCCGAACACGCCGAGCAGTCCTGGAAACGCGCGGATGTACATCGCGATCTGCCAGTTGGCGCTCTCGGTCAGGATGTACTCGCGGTGCTGCGCGATTCGCGCAACGGCGTCATCGACAGCGCCCTGCTGACGCTCGATCTCCGCAAGCACCATGTCGGCGCGAAGGAGATGATACGCCGCCGTCCACATGCTGGCTTCTGAGCAGGACTCAGCCGCAAGTTGATATGCACGCTGCAAGTCGCCGAGCGACAACATAGATGCAGCCACTTCGCACCGAGCCAGGCAAGCCATCGTCGGTAGTCTTCCTGACTCGCGTGAGAATACAACCAGTGCCTGCTCCGCATCCGCAAGAGCCTCATCGACTAATCCTGACGCACGACGGATAGTCGATCGATACATCCTGTTGCATGCGATGTTGGACGTGTCGTCGGGACAGATCGCGTGCTCAATGGCTGCACCCATCAGAGACTCCGCCCCAGAGAGATCGCCACACCCCGCGCATGCTGCAGCATCAGTGCCCGCGAAACTATCGATTAGGTACGAGAATCCGCTGCGTTGCGCTTGAGCCTGTGCTGCACGAGATATCTGCAAGGAATCCCGAACTCGCCCCATCTCCAGAAGCAGCGCCGCCAGATTCCCCTCGCAAAGCAGCCTGGACTCCAGCGGCTGACCCGAGTCACCTCTCACGTCCTTGAGAACCACGGCGGCTGAGGCTACATCTCCACAAATGATGCCGAGAACGAGCAGAATCATCGAGACAGACTGCGCACGAGTTGCTGCTCGAACCCCAGTGCGTTGATACAACCGCTTATACTGTTCAACATACTCCCGGCCGGCAGCGACATCCCCAAGTTGGGCGTGGGACGTAGCAAGGTATGCGCTGAGCAAAGCTGCGGTGTCATAATCGCCTACCTTCAGCGCGGCTTCACAGGCCCGCGAAAGCGGCTGCACCAGAATATCGAACTGACACGCATCGATTCGCAGTCGAGCCTCAACGATCAGGCAGTCTCGTTCAAGCAGGGCGTCGCTGCTTGCAGCTGCAAGTCTTCGAGCGGACGCCGCTCGCTCAAGCGCCTCCGGAACCCGACCTTTCAATCGCAGCAGCATCGCGCCCAGCAAGAGCAGCCTAACGCTGCCAGCCTGCACCGCGACTGGAATCTGCAACAGCAGAGACTCAAGGAGGTCGAAACAGGCATCTTCAAGAAGACGACTCCCTAGTCTCTCCACATGAGACACCAAGTACTGAGAGTCGTCCATCCGTATCAGAATGCCGAACAGTCGGTGGTATTCCCCACGACACTCAAGCTCTCTAATCACAGCATCGATGGCACATCTGTCATCGTCCGACGTACGCTCAAGCAGGACGCTGCCAAACACCTCCGATGCCAGCTCGTGCATTTCGAAGGTCCTAACGCCCACAGCATCGCTCTTCAAACGAAGTAGCGGGACAACGCGTGCTGCAGCCAGCACGTCCGCGGAGCTCAGTCCAGCCACTCGAGCGAGATCACCAATCGATCCACTGCCGAGCAAGGCCGCCGTGCCGAGCGCGCGCAGAGCGCCGGCTCCGCTCGGAGTCATGAACTCGGATCTGAGGTAGTCACCTACATCCTTCGGAGCTTGGCGAAGCGCTTCAGAGATCGAAATGTCATGACACATCGCATGGCGCAGAAGCAGCACCAGCAACGCCGGTTGCCCCCCAGATGAGAGCGTGAGCGCCTCAGCGTCCGACTCGGCCACATCTGTCAGGAGAATGTGCGTGGCAAGGTCCCTGGTCTGCTCCGTCGCGAACTCCAACTCACTGCGAGTGACAGTCCAACAACTTGCATCATGAGTCGGCGTGGCGCGGCCTTCATGAACGTCCCGACACGTACACACGACCCTGGGACGATCAAGCCCAGTGTCCCTCAGAAGCTGCAGCAGCCCCAGAAGTGATGCGGTGGATTGAAGCGAGTCGAGACCATCCAGAACAACGAGTGACGGCGCCGTGGGAAGACTGCCGAGTTCCAACTGCAGTCGCTCCCATCCCGACTCTGACCCTGAGCAAAGTGCCAGATGGTCGGACCCAAAGCCCCTCGCTGCTCTCAAACGGAGTCCCGCGGCAACAGCCGACGGGAAGTCGCCATCGGTCGGCGAGCAGCCCCCCATCGCAACCCATAAGCAATCCCCACCCACGGCGCGCACCAGCTGTGCCGCGAACACGGTCTTCCCGTATCCGCCGGGAGCGACCACGACCGTCACATCCGGAGTCGTGCGCTGAAAAGCATCGATTAGCCTACGCCGCAGTACGGCGTATCCACAGTCGGGAACGCCGTCAATCCTTGTGTCTCCCATGTCCTCCCCCAAACTGGGAGATACTCCTGAGGGTTATGCGATTGTAGCGAAGCTTCAACTGAAAGCAAACGCCACGAATCGTGCAAGCGGCTTCCGCAAAGTCTAGACGAACCCGTCAGTCTACGTGGTCAGACCGAGCCTGTCGTCGTCCGCGCTCCAATATCTAGCAGCCGCCACAGCCGCGATTACTACCTCGCGAGGAATCCAACTTCCAACCCTAAGTACATCATCTTCAAGTCTCGCGTAGTCCGGCAGTACGCCAGATTCGAACGCGCCACGACACCCGTCCTCAACAATGCAGCAGGCGCGAACGACAGCCCCGCCAAGCTGGGCCTCGCGTGCTCTGGCATCTCCTTGAGTGCGTGCTACTGGATGTTGGCAACTGACCATCTCGGCGGCGTCGGCTAAGAATGGGACGGCACGAAGTATGTCAGCGCCCTTTAGCGCCCAACCCGCCACGTCATCGTGGGCAACCGGATCATCGAAGTCGCGACCCAGAGAGCCAATCTCATGCAGTAGGGCTGCGTAGTTCAGGGCCTCCAAGTGGTGCGGAGTCATGCCCAGCCTTCTCCCGACCGAAACGGCCATATTTGCCACTCGCTGGGCATGTCCGCGTCTATTCGCCAGATGAAGCTCACTAACCTTCGCTAACGCGGCGATGGTTTCCTGATAAGCGATCTTCACTCGCAGGTAGAGTGCAAACCCGTTCAACAAGATCGCACCGAGTATCGTCATCACCGGAATAGCCCACGCACCCATCGAAGGGTACACGACTGCCAGTGCCACTCCCAGACACGCTTGTCCAAGGTAGATCTGCCAGACCGACCGAAACATGCCCCCGGCGACCACAACATAGTTCGACGCAGAGGTGAATGCCTGCTGTGCGGCCAGGGACGAGAGCTCAACACACACATACACCGTTACGGCCAGGCCAGCCACAACGACGCTTGAGAGACTGAGCGTGTTCGTCGCAGCGGCCTTTACGAAGTAGGCGATCCCCAGAGCAATCACGTGACGGCTCGCGTCGACAATCACAGATGTCGCCGAAGAGCGAGTCACTCGTCGAGCGACGTACATGCCTGCAAGACACCCGAGGAAGAGCGAGATCATGCCCATCGGAGGAGTCAGAAGTGCAAGGGCCGCACTCGCCGCCAACGCGTCAACTCGGACAACATCTCCTCGCGGCAATCGTAGACCCAGAGCGGCCGTGACTGCGGCGGCCGCGCTCACTGCAGCCGCAAGGGGCAAGTCCAGCACACCTCGTGATGATGCGAGTGCGGCGCACGTCAGAACCAGCGCCAAGGACGGAACCCCGACACTCCACCAAAGGCCGCGAGGGCCTCGAGAAGGAAAATCAATCTCCGGTTCTCGCGTCATGCGCTGCTCGTCGCCCCACTTTCTGCGAGGTAGCCGAGGAGTGCGTCAACCGCATTTCGGTCCAACTGGCTACCCGCCACTGATTGAAGCTCCTGAACAGCCGATGCGACGTCCAGCGCGGACCGATATGGACGCGACGACGTCATGGCATCGAAGGCATCGGCAACCGCCAGGACGCGCGCTTCGTCCGGGATGTCCTCACCACGAATCCTGCGCGGATAGCCTGTTCCATCCATGCGTTCATGATGCGCCGCAACGATGGGAGCGATGTCGGCAAGGAACTCCACCTCCAGCAAGACGCTCTCGCCTTTGGCGGGGTGCTCGCGAATTTCCTCGTATTCTGCGGTGGTAAGTGGCCCGGCCTTGCTGAGCGTTGCCTCAGGAATACCGACCTTGCCAACGTCATGCAGCAGGGCCGCAATCTCAACTCGTTCGAGCAGTGCCGGCGAGTAGGTCATGCGTGCAGCCATTGCCTTCGAGTACTTGGCAACTCGCTCTGAATGGCCGCGAGTGTAGGGATCCTTGGCCTCCAGCGCCTGTACCAGAGACCGGACTGTGTCAGCGTACGCGGCCGAGAGCTCGAGATAAACACGAAATGTCTTGCGTGCGATGACGAAGGGTGCCGCAAGAAGCACGGCGCCAATCCACCCAGTCGAGTGCACCACTCGCGCAAGAACATAGCCCAGAAGGGCGAGCATGACAAAGCTAATCCAGTATGACCCGAAGCTCTGCTCGCGCAGCACGCTTGCCAACGGCAGGCGGGTGCGCAACGCGAGAGCCTCCCCAACCAAGCCGATATTCACAATGACAAACGCAGTCGCCGCGATCATCGCGGCGCCCAAACCCAGCGCACCAGATCCTGGAGCTCCAGTCGCAATCCAGGCCAAGGGTGTTCCGCCCAGTGCTTGATAGACCCAAGACGCCGCCAGGATAGATATAACCAGCTGGGCGCTGTTGAAGAGTTGAACGTCCAGCGGGCGATGGTCACGAATGTCCTGAACTGAAACGCTGCCAACTAGTGCTACGAAGGAGGCAGCCACCGGTCCGTCATAGAGAAGCGCGGCAAAGCCAAGTGCAAAGCCGAGCGAAACGGACCCTGACAGCGGTAGCTGAAAGGCCAGCGTTTCCGCGAGGAAGGCAAACGCAGCCAGCACAAGCACTGAAGTCCAGTCACGCACCGGCGACACCTGAGCCCGCCACGCGAAGGCGAGAACCGCGGCGAGTACAGTCGCTGAGTAGTAGAGCCTAAGTCTCATGAGCACCTTCGTCTTTGTAAGTATCGAGCGCCAAGAAGAGGTGGGCCAACGCCGCGTCGTGCGATGTTGTCTCGCTATGCGCGGAACCAGGCGCCGCCGCCCAGAACGAGCGCGGCGAGAGAGCTAAGCAGGAAAATGATTCTCTTCATGTTGAGAAGACCCCCTTTACGGTGATTTCGGGTCTTCTCCCATCCCGCTAGTAATGGAAGAACGCTGTCCGCTCCGCTACATCGTTCGCTGACAGTGTTCAAACCGGTTTCTCACGGCGTTGGCCCAAACTTGGATTCTATGGAGTTGTCAAGAAACCCATCCGTCGGTTGATCGCATCAAGTGTCGCCCTGACGATTGAGTCCTTCTCGTTCTGCCGAACTAGTGCTGAACCAGAGAACGCCTGCTCCCCCAACGAGGTAACGAGCACAATGCAGGAAACTGCGACTGATTCCCTTCCGAGGCGAACGATCTCCACATCCTCAAGCGCAAAACTCATACTGCCGTGGAGATACTGCTCGACGGCGTTGAGCGTCGCGAGCGCAACTAGCCGCTGACGGCCCGTCTGACTCGCAGGTCCGCACGCAGTCCCGATGTAGATGTCGCCCTCAAGTTCAAGCGTCACCGTGCTGTTCGCTTGCACACCGGTGACTTCGGCATTGATTGCGTGGATTCTCGCCCGTGCGTGGATCTTCTGCTCCGGTTTGGGAAGCACGTCAGGCCCGAGCTGGGCAATCGAGATGATCTTGTGGTCAATCGCGACACCGAAAGCCGCCATGATGGTCGACTCTATGTCGCGAACCAGCTGCTTGGGGGACTTCGTCGGAAGGGCGAGGACATGTATCTCCTCGATGAAGCCCTCCGAGGACGCGACAACGCGCGCGGCTTTAATCTCGGCGACCTGGGACAGAGCTTCCTCTATCTCAGCGATGATCGCCGTCGAAACCGTGTTCTCCACTCGGGACCCCCTGCGTGGTCTGTGGTCCGAATCAACTTCGACTATGAAGCGTTTGCGGCCCGATCATGGATACCACGTTCAACGATAGTCCGCAGTTTTCCTGCGTGTCAACCGTGATGCGTGCCGCTTGCTACTCACAGTAACAAACCACAAGGGGGGCCATCGGCCCCCCTTGGGTACGTCCACGCTTTCACGCCGAGCTATCTCGGCTCGATGAGTCCGTAATCTCCGTCGTTGCGCCGGTACAGCACGCTGATCTCTTCGGTCTCCGCCGAAGAGAACACGAAGAAGTCGTGTCCGAGGAGTTCAAGCTGCAGAATCGCCTCTTCATGTGACATCGGCTTGACCTCGACGACCTTCGTCTTGACGACAGCACGCTCAACTTCCGCGGTCGGTTCCGCAACCGGCGGCATCACGACAGGTGCCCGGTGCTTGTCGACGATCTTGGTCTTGAACTTCTTGACCTGGCGCTCGAGCTTGTCGGACACGAGGTCGATCGCGGCGTACATGTCGCTTGCCGCTTCCTTGGCACGAATCACGTGGCCCTTGGTGTATACCGTGACTTCGGCGACCTGGCCGTTTTCGATGGACGGATTCTTCTCGGTGAAGAGCTCGATCTCGGTGCTCAGAATCATGCTGTCGAGAATCTTCGCGATGCGGCCGATCTTCCCCTCGGCGTAGGTACGGATGGCTGGTGTGACTTCCATGTGCCGTCCCTTGATGATCATGTTCATCGGGGCCTCCTGTTCGATCCGGTCATAGATAAACATACCCGCGACGCACCGCCACAAGCGGCTCGCCGCGGGTGAGTACACGAAATCTCCTAGCTGATGTGGCCGAGGAAATCCTTGGTGCGATCGTTCTGGGGATTGTCGAAGACCTGTTCCGGCGATCCCTGTTCCACGATCACGCCACCGTCCATGAAGACGACGCGGCTACCGACGTCGCGAGCAAAGCCCATTTCATGGGTGACCACGAGCATCGTCATGCCGCCTCGTGCGAGCTCCTTCATGACCTCAAGAACGTCTCTGACGAGCTCGGGGTCAAGGGCCGAGGTGACCTCGTCGAACAGCATGACGATGGGGTCCATCGCCAGCGCACGCGCAATGGCGACACGCTGCTGCTGCCCACCGGAAAGCTGCGACGGGTAGTGGTCTGCCCTGTCGGAGAGTCCGACCTTTGCAAGTTGCTCATCAGCGATGCGCGCGGCCTCCGACTCGCTCCGCCCAAGAACCTTCCGCTGGGCAAGCATCACGTTGCCCTTCGCGGTGAGGTGCGGGAACAGGTTGAAGCTCTGGAACACCATGCCTATGTGCTCGCGGACCTTGTTGACGTTCGCGCCCTGCGCGTTGATCTGCACGTCCTGCAGCCAGACCTCGCCGCTCGTCGGCTCCTCGAGATGATTCACGCACCGCAGCATCGTGGACTTCCCGGAACCGCTCGGCCCGAGAATGACGACCACCTCGCCGCGCTGGACTTCCAGATCCACGCCTTTCAACACCTCAAGAGCACCGAACGACTTGTGAAGATTGACGATTCTAACGACCGGCTGCGTCACGGCGCTTACCTCGATTCATGCTTCGCGGCGGTTGTATCGAATTCCGGACCCGAGAGCAGCTCCGTCTTGTGCCGACCTCGCCGTTTTCCGGTGGTCGTCACAACCCCATGCTCGGACTGTGCGAGCTTGGCTTCAAGACGTCCAACCAGGTTGATGAGCGGGATGGTGATGATCAGGTAGTAGAGCGCTGCGACGACGTACGCTGTCAGGTTGCCTGACCGCGATACGAAGTTCTGCGAACGCAACATGAGCTCGAATATGCCAACTGCGGCAAACAGAGCGGTGTCTTTGAAGAGCAGGATGAACTCGGACGTCATCGTCGGCAGAACACGACGAACCGTCTGAGGGATGATCACGTATCGCATCGCCTGCCAGTAGGACATGCCAAGCGATGATGCGGCTTCGAACTGACCCTTCGATATGGACTGGATGCCAGCACGGAAGATCTCGGCAAGGTATGCCGAGGAGTTGAATGCCAGAACCACGATCGCCGAGACGAAGTCCGGGAATCGAAGACCGGTCGTCCGCAGACCGATGAAGACGACGAATATCTGCAGGAAGAGCGGTGTTCCTCGGATGACATTGATGTAGATGGATGCGAGCCAGCGAACCGGCGGCACCTTCGACATCTTCATGAACGCCGTACCAAGACCACCGACGATCGAGATCGGGAACGCGCTGAGGACGAGCGCAAGCGACATCAGCCAGCCAGCGAACAGCAACGGTACCGCTCTGACGAACTGTTGCGGCTTGAGGAACAGGTTGAGGAACTTCACGTTGTTCCACGCTGTGACCCAGCTCTGCCCATCGAGCCAACGAGAGATGACCTCCTCGCGGGGAGGGGTCTTGTACTTGAACGTGAGTCCGTCAATCGCCTGCGGGGCAGCCCCGGAGGCATCCCCCGAAAGGCGGTACTCGACTGGAAGCACGTAGGTGCCACCGGCAATTGGGGTCAGGACCTCGCGAATCTGCATGAAGAGATTGCTGCCGGGTGGTACCGCAGGATCGAACAGAACGGTAACGACCCCCGTTTGCGGATCGATGCGCTGCTCGTAGATCGCATCGATGCGCTTCAGACCTTCAAGCAGGGTGACGTCGACGCTTGCCTTGGAGGGGTCGAAGCCCTCGGGGAACAGGAAGTCGATCCGGGATACGGCCTCATCGGCATCAGTGGTTGCCGCAAACGTAAATCGGGTGAGCTGCCCACCCGTGTCACGATCGACTGTGACCTTGCCGCCCGTCATTGCAAGCGCAGGTGACGCGAGGGTCAATAGCAGCAGGAAGACGATGAGCGCTGACGCGAGCGAGCCCTGTCGGTACTTGCGGGTCAGGTCCAACATGCATGCCCCTATCATGGCCGGTTTGAATCACGGGGGACTCCTGACGCATCAGGAGTCCCCCGCAGAATACACGTTAACTATGCTACCCGTCAGCTATTCAGGCAGAATACCGAACCACTTCTGGTAGATCTCGTTGTACGTGCCGTCGGACTTGAGCTCGCCGAGAGCCTTGTTCATGGCGGCGGTGAGATCGGGGTTGTCCTTGCTCACGCCGAAGCCGTACTGCTCGCCCGTCGGGATCTGAGCAACGATCTCCATGCCGCGATCGTCGTCCTTGAGAAGCTCGGTCGACACGGGCAGGTCGTTTACGACTGCGTCGACATTACCGGCCTGAAGGGCGGCAAAGGCGTCGGTGGCGTTCTTGAACGGAACGAGCGTTGCGCCTTCAACGTTCTCCTTGGCCCATGCCTCACCGGTGGTACCGGACTGCACGCCGATCTTCTTGCCCGCGAGCTGCTCGGGACCGGTGTACGCGGTGCCCTTCTTCATCACGAGCGACTGGTTCGAGTCGTAGTACGGGTCGGTGAAGTCGATCTCCAGCTGGCGGTCGGGCTTGATCGTCATGCCTGAGGCGATGACATCGAACTTGCCGCCGGCCTTGAGCGTCGGGATCAGGGTATCGAAAATCTCGGTCTGGAAGGTGACCTCAAGGCCAAGCTTCTCGCCGATGGCCTTCATCAGGTCAACGTCGAAGCCTTCAGCCACATCACCATTCATGGACTCGAACGGCGGGAACGCCGTGTCCGAGCCGACCAGCAACTTGCCGGCCTCGATCGTCTTGAGTTCGACCGCAGCGGTCTCACCGCCGGTGGTCTCGCCCGTGGTGCCCTCGTCGGTCTTCTTGGCGCAGCCGGTCAGGCCTACGGCCAGCACGAGTGCGACAGCCAGCGCGAGCGCCACCCACTTCTTGCTCTTCGACATGGATCCTCCTTCGATGAACACGACGGGCACCAAGCGTGCCCTCCTCAATATGACGCTGCATAACTATAGCGCAGCTCGCATAGAATGTCAGAGGGGACACCGTATATGCAGCGCTCAGGTTGCGATATGCAAGAAGGCCGACGCACGTGCGTCGGCCTTCGCTGCTGAAGAACAGATGCGCGTCCAATCTACGGTGTGGAGCTCGCATCTACCGAAGGGGTGACTTCAAATACCGGAAGACTGCCTATCCATTTCGTGCGAATAGCGTCGAGCACACCTTCGGATGACAGCGCATCCAGCGCTTCGCGTACCGCCGACTCAAGATCGCTCGCATCTGGCGCAACGACCACCGCGACCGCGGTTGCCTGTCCGTACTGCCCGACGAAACGAGCATCGGTATAGTCGCGCGCGATGTACGCGCCCACCACCGCGTCGGCAACAAGCACGTCGATCTCCCCGGCCTTGAGTGCATCGAACCCTGCCCGCACCGACTCGAACGGAGTGGCGAACCCCTCGCCGTAGTCAGACTCGAGGCTCCAGAATGCGGACGATTCCTTCTGGCACCCAACCCTCATGCTGGCAAGCGATGCCGAGGTGATCTCCGGCGCCGTCGTACCGCTGGCAACGATCGAGAAGTAGCCAGGGCCATCCGAGATGTATGATCCGGCAGGAGTGACCCCCGCAAGCACGGCATCGGTTATCGACATCGCGCCGAGCGCAACGTCGATTTGCTTGTTCTGCAAGGCTGCGGGAATGCCCGAGGGCTTGAGGTCGACGAGCTCAAGCGACAGCCCGAGCCGTTCTGCGAGGGCCGCCGCGACATCCACGTCGATGCCGACCTTCTGACCCTTCTCCTCGCCGGCGAACGGCGGATACGAGAGATCGACGCCCGCACGCAAGACGCCTTCCTTCGCGATTACCGGCGGTACAACGGTCGGCGTAAGCGACGTCTTCTTGGTGCCGCCGCCACATCCGGCGATTCCGAGCATCAACATCGCCGACAGTAGCAGCGCGAGCGCTCGCTTGGAGCGGGTCATCTGGTCCCTCCAGTCATAGAACGAACGGTGCTTCCATCCGGCTGACCTGGTCTTTGGCCCCACACTCGCGTACCGGGGCTTCCGCTTGATGCTATCTCACTACCGGCCCTCTCGCCCGCCAGCCCGGATGGCTGGACCGGACGGTACGACTTACCCCTAAGACGCGCCATGCTCGCGCGACGGCGAACCGCCGGCTTACGTGGGTCCTTTCGGCCGCGTCTACCTTGGACTGAGGCGCTTGCGCGCCCGCAACCACAGACCCGGATGGAAGCACCCAGAAGTGTACCAGGAAACAACGCACCTATCCTGCCAGACCACCAAACCGTCCCCTCAAGGGGAATAGACGGGATAGCCGCCGCACGACGCCGAGGAGCGCAGATGACGATAGCCACCGCCGCGAAACCCAGTGCCATCGACTACGCTCTTGAAACGCTGGCCGCGATAGCGACTGCCGCAGTTCTCGGCTACTCCTTCGGTGCGGGCGTGCGCTGGCTGCTCGACCTCCTCGTAGGCACCCAGGGCCTTCAGGATATCGCTCGCGCGTTGATGGGTGGCCTGCTCGGCCTGATCGTTGGAGCACCGCTCGGTCCGTGGGCTGTTGCGCGGTTTCGGAGCCAACCATATTCGGTGTGGATGGGATACCTGGGTGCCGTTCTCGGCGCTGCCTTTGGACTCGTGTTGGTATCGGTGTTCAGTCTGAACGACGCGGCAGGCGCCGGGCCGTGGGCAGCATTCGGTGCCGTTGTCGTCGCGACGGTGCTTCTCGGCAATCTCAGGCGTCGGCCCCGGTAGCGCCTCTACGCGCGAGCGACTGCGGCGACTCGCACTTCGACGGCTCCCGCAGCGAGCAGCGCCCGCGCCGCGCCGTCGAGCGTCGCGCCCGTAGTGAGCACGTCGTCGACGACCAGAACGCGCGCCGGCACCCTCCCCCGATCGAGCACCGTGAACGCACCCGCCATGTTGGCGAACCGCGCGTCGCGTCCCAGCTGTCGCTGATCCTCACGTCGCGCAACAGCAAGAAGCGGTGCGTACGGCGCGCGAAGTCGGCGAGCCACGGCACGGGCGATCGCATCGGTATGATCGAAGCCTCTTCTCAGCAACGCGGTGCGAGTGGGAGGTACTGCACAGACCACGTCGGGCCAGCCGTGCCAGCGGACGCACGCGTCCGCCACAAGCGAGCCGAGCAGTTCGGCGTACCGGCGCTCGGCGGCGTCCTTATAGAGGGTGACTGCTCGCGAGAGTGGCGGCTCAAGTCGCCCGGCGCAGGCTGCGGCGCTGAATGCGAACCGCCTGCCCGCACATTCGACACACGGAAGGCCTCGCGACGGTGCGCCGCAGCGCGAACAGGCCCGTCCAACGTCGATCAGCGCCATGGATGCGCTGCATGTGGGGCACAACGCGAAGCCCGGCAGACCACAGCCTGCGCAGCGGACGGGTGAGACAATCTCGAGCAGCGCCGCAAACACGCCCACAAAGACCCCTAGACGGGACGTCTTAGACGAGCAGCTGCAGAAGCGGAATCGTCACGATGGCCCCTACGACGGTGACCAGTATCGCGGAAGCGATCAGGTCCACGTCCAACCGATACTTCATCCCAAAGACCAAGGTAAGCATCATCGTCGGCACCCCTGTTTCGAGGACAAGAATGCGCAGCGACGCTTGATCCTTGAGCAGCAGGCTTCCCAGCCCGAGCGCGACGAGCGGCATGAGTAGAAGCTTCACGCCAGCGATGGCGCCCAGCTTGCCGAGATGCTCGCCCATCGCCTTGGGCTTCAGCGACAGCCCGACGCTCACCATGATCATCGGTATCACCAGCTTACCGAGTGCCCCTAACCAGGCGCTAACTGCGGCCGGAACCACAACCGAACGCAGCGCGAGTGCGATGACAAGGGCAATGAACGGCGGGAACGTCACCAGCTCGCGCAGTGGGTTCACCTTCACGTCGTGTTCGCCGTAGTGACCGGCGATGAGCGCACCGACCGTGATGATCGCGGCGGTGTTGCCGAACAGGTCACAGAAGATCGCACGCACGAGCCCCGCGTCGCCAAGCAGGGCCGAAGCGACCGGGTAGCCGATGTAGGCGGTGTTCCCGAACGCCGCCACCAGAATGAATGCTCCGGCGGCGGGTCCTTGGAGCTTGAATGCCCGCGCAAGCAGCCACGCAACGACGATACCGATGAGCGCAATCGCCCACCCGAGCAGCGGGATGATTGCCATCTGCGCATCCGCGCGAGCGGGCTGCACGGTGTTGAAGACCAGTGCCGGCAGCGCGACCCAGATGAGAAGCGTGTTGAGCGGCTTCGAGTCCTCGATCGTCATGAGCCCGCTCAGGCGCAACGCGACACCGATCCCGACGTATCCAAGTACGCCGAGGATGACGGGCGCGAGCGCCTGGATCGACACCGCGCGTCTACCCCAGCTCGTGAATGGCGCCGGAGCCCTGGCAATTCAGCGCGAGCGTGTCACCAAACGGAGCGCGCACCACGCCGCACTCGGTGATGATGGCGGTGACGTACTTGGCGGGCGTGACATCGAAGGCGGGATTGTAGACCTCGACGCCCGGAGGCGCGATGCGGAACCAGCCGTCGAAGCGATACGCTCCGCCCTTGCGATCGATGACCATCTGGTGGCCCTTGGCGATCGGCACTTCGTAGGGTCCACCGTCGGTGAGCAAGTCGAACGCACGCGAGGCCGCCGAGGACTCGGGGGAAATCACTCCCGAGACCGTCACGCCGGTCACTTCGCGCTCGTCGCGCTGCTCGATGGTGATGTCGTCACCGCTGGCGAGCGTGAGGTCGACAGTGGAGGTCGGCGCGGCCACGTAGAACGGGATGCCGTGCTCCTTGCAGAGCACCGCAAGCCCGTAGGTGCCTATCTTGTTCGCAACGTCACCATTGGCAGCGATTCTATCGGCGCCGACGATGACCGCGTCGACAAGTCCGGCGCGCATGATGCTCGCCGCCATGTTGTCGGTGATGAGCTTGAACGGCACGCCTGCGAGCTTGAGCTCCCATGCGGTGAGACGTGCTCCCTGCAAGACAGGTCGGGTCTCATCGACCCACACGCCCTCGATCTTGCCCTGCTCGTGCGCCGAGAAGATCACGCCGAGGGCAGTGCCGTAGTACGCGGTCGCCAGCGAACCGGCATTGCAGTGCGTCAGCACACGGCTGCCCGACTCGATGAGCTCAGCGCCGTTCGCACCGATTGCGCGGTTGCGGTCTTCGTCCTCGGCGCGAATCGCAAGGGCTTCCTGCACGATGAGCTCGCGGAGCTCCGGCAGACTCACGTCGGCGTTGCCGCGAGCGAAGCGCTTCATGCGCTCGGCGCCCCACGCGAGATTCACCGCGGTCGGACGGGTCTCGGCGATCTCGTCAGCCACGCGATCGAGCTCCAGGAGGAAACTGTCGGCGTCATCGATCTCCGCACCTGCCGTCGTCGCCCAGAGCGCGACCGCGAGCGCCGCCGCAACACCGAGCGCGGGTGCGCCACGAACCGCCATGCCGCGGATCGCGTGACATACGCCGTCGTAGGTGTTGCATACGAGCAGGTCGCCCACAAGCGGCAAGCGAGACTGGTCGACGAGAACGACCTTGCCGTCCTCCCACCAGATCGTGCGGGGGATATCGTTGATTGCCATGTATCACTCCCGATACGAACACGGGCCGGCGGTCGCCCGCCGGCCCGTTGGTTTCAGCTTCGTCCTAGACGGTGCCTTCCTGCCAGGAGCTCAGGTACTTCTCCTGCTCCTCGGTGAGTTCATCGATCTCGATGCCCATGCTCGCGAGCTTAAGAGCGGCGATCTCGGCATCGATATCCTCGGGCACTTCGTAGACACCGGCTTCCATGTCGGCGCAGTTCTGCACCATGAACTCGGCGCACAGCGCCTGGTTCGCGAAACTCATGTCCATGACCGAGGCGGGATGGCCTTCGGCACACGAGAGGTTCACGAGACGACCGTCGGCGAGCAGGAAGATCTTACGGCCGTCGGCGAGCACGAACTCCTCGACGAGCGGACGGACTTCGCGCGTTGATACCGCGACGGCACGCAGGTGCGGGATGTTGATCTCGACGTTGAAGTGGCCGGAGTTGGCGATGATGGCGCCGTCCTTCATCGCGTCGAACGCCGGAGAGTCGATGACGCTGATGTCACC